>JANXWM010000156.1 GCA_025351145.1 Chitinophagaceae bacterium | reverse complement strand
GTTCGCTTCGGTAAAAGCTCAGTAAACGTTCTGAACGTACAAGAGTGCGACGCAACAGAAGCTTAATAGCAGTAATACAGATGGGTAAATAATCTTTTAATACACCCCTTTAGGGGATGGGGCTTATGCAAACCGAAAAAGAAAATAATGTACAGCATTTTTTAGAACTTATCCGCAAGTCGCGGCGCGGTAAGTTTAAAATTTATATTGGCATGAGCGCCGGTGTGGGCAAGACTTATCGCATGCTGCAGGAAGCAAAAACTTTGCTGCGCAACGGTGTTGATGTGAAGATCGGTTACATAGAAACCCATAACCGCAAAGAAACGCACGAACTGCTTGAAGGGCTGCCCGTGATACCCAGAAGAAAACTTTTTTATAAGGGCAAAGAACTGGAAGAATTAGATGTGCAGGCAGTGATAAACCTGCATCCTGAAATTGTAATTGTTGATGAACTGGCGCACACAAATATTGAAGGCAGCAAGAACGAAAAACGCTGGCAGGATGTAATGGATATTCTTGATGCAGGCATCAATGTAATAAGCGCCGTGAACATTCAGCATATAGAAAGCCTCTATGGCGAAGTAAAAGAAATTACCGGCATTGATGTGGCAGAACGTATACCAGACAGTGTTTTGCGCCAGGCTGATGAAGTGGTAAACATTGATCTTACCGCAGATGAACTGGTAACACGTTTAAAAGAAGGGAAGATTTATACACCTGATAAAATTGAAATCGCTTTAAAGAATTTTTTTCAGAGTGAAAGAATATTACAACTACGTGAACTTGCATTAAAAGAAGTAGCATCTGCAGTAGAAAGAAAGATTGAAACAGAACTTCCGCGCAATACACATTTGCGGCAGGAAAGATTTTTAGCCTGCATCAGCAGCAACCATGAGATTGCAAAAAAAGTGATACGCAAAACAGCAAGGCTTGCCGCTTATTACAATTCAAACTGGTATTTGCTTTATGTACAAACCCCTAAAGAAGATGGCGATAAAATTGGCCTTGCTGCGCAGCGGCATTTAATCAATAACTTTAAACTGGCAACAGAACTTGGTGCAGAAATAATAAGGGTTAAAAGCAGCAACATTGCCAAAGGTATTATTGAGATTGCAGAACAAAAAGAGGTTACCACTATTTGTATAGGCAAGCCGCATTTAACATTGTTTAATGTAATATTAAGTACTGCTGTTTTTAATCAATTGCTTCATAAACTGTCTGAATCGGAAATTGATATTGTAATCTTGTCATAATATGAAACTGAAAACAAAATTATCACTTGGCCTCTCCTTTCTTTTTGTGGTGATACTCGCATTTGGCATACTGGGTATTTTTTATATCAACAGGCTTAGTAACGATTCTCAAAATGTGCTGAAGAATAACCATGAGTCGCTTGTCTACTGCAACAATATGCTGAAAGCTTTGGAAGATATTCCCCTGAAGCAAAATGCAAAAAAGCTATTTGAAGATAACCTTAAAAAGCAGGAAGCCAACATTACAGAACCGGGCGAAAGAGAAGCCACCACTGACTTACGCAAGAATTTTAATGAACTGCTGGCAAACCCCGCTGATGTATCCAACTACCCGCAGATACGGCAAAGCATACAGGTAATCAACGACCTTAACCAGAATGCTATTCTTCAAAAAAATGCAGTAGCACAAAAAACTGCAAGCGATGCAAACCTATGGCTTACCATTATTTTTTCTGTAACAACGTTGATCGCTTTTACCATTGTTGTTAATTTTCCCGGTGTTATTGCTAATCCAATCCGTGCTTTGGCCGAAGGTATCAGCGAAATATCCAGGAAGAATTACCGTAAACGTATTTACTTAAAGCAGGATGATGAATTTAGCGAACTTGCCAATGCCTTTAATACAATGGCGGCTAACCTTGACGATTATGAGAACAGCAATCTTGCCCAGATAAAATTTGAAAAGAGCAGGATAGAAACCATCATTAACCAGATGAAAGACGGTATTATTGGATTTGATGAAAAAAGAAAAATCCTTTTTCTTAATGCTGTTGCCGAAAAATTACTTGGGTTAAAAGAAAAAGAAATTACCGGAAAATATGCACCTGATGTGGCTTTAACGAACGACCTGATGCGTACGCTTTTACAGGAAGATGATATGCAAAAAGAACTGAAGATTTATGCCGATAATAAAGAAAGTTATTTTATAAAAGATGTATTAAATGTAACCAACAACGCACAGGTTATAGGCAATGTAATTGTGCTGCGCAACGTTACATCTTTCCGCGAATTAAACGAAGCCAAAACAAATTTTATAGCCACCGTTTCGCACGAATTAAAAACGCCCATTTCTTCTATAAAAATGAGTGCGCAACTGCTGAAAGACAGCAGGGTGGGGGATTTGAACACCGAACAACAGGAGCTGCTCAAAAGTATTGCGGATGACAGCGACAGGCTGTTGAAAATAACGGGCGAGCTTTTAAATATGTCGCAGGTAGAAACAGGAAACATACAGTTAAAACTACAGGCTACCCATGCCGGCGATATTGTGCAGCAATCATTACAGGCGGTGCAGTTTCAGGCTCAACAAAAGAAACTGCACATGCATACAAATTTGCAGCAGGGCTTGCCCGCAGTTCTTGCTGATGCAGAAAAAACTTCGTGGGTACTCATTAATTATTTAACCAATGCCATAAAATATTCTTCAGAGTCTGCGGATATAGAAGTTGCTGTTTATAAAAAAAATGATGCAGTTGAATTTGCTGTAACAGACCGCGGAAAAGGCATTGATGAAAAATTTCTTTCAAAAATATTCGACCGATATTTTAAAATCTCCGGCTCGCAGGAGCACAGCGGCACGGGCCTTGGCCTTGCAATTTCTAAAGAGTTTATTGAAGCTCAGGGCGGTCATGTTTGGGTAGAAAGCAAAATTGGCGAAGGCAGCACTTTTTCGTTTAACCTTAATGTTGATAAAGCCCAAACAGCGTAAATTTTTTATTGGAATTATATTGAGCCAATCTGAAGAATATGGATTGAGCTTTCGTTGCGTCGCACTCTTGTACTTTTGGATTGGGAATGGAGCTTTACCGCAGCGAATGTTTTTACCACATAGGCACATAGAAACATAGGTACGCATAGGAATACAGCATGAGTACCGGTAACCGGCTTTTTGGTAAGACTATTTAGTTCGTTTAGTTTTGAGTTAACGGGTATTTTATATGGACACAGAAAAAGTATTTAAAACCAAGACTGGATACTGTCACATATTGCAAGACAAAATTGTTTTGACAAGAGACGGAGTTATTGGAAATATTTCAAAAGTGACAATAGGAAACAACATTTCAAGACCGTTAATTATTTATGGACTTATTTCAATAGTACTATTCTCCCTTGCAATCAAAGGTTTTAATAAAGGACAAACCGTACCTGCTTCTCTATTCATTATACTTGCACTGTTGTTAATATTTGGAATTTTTAAAAGCTTAAATAATTCTGCAACACCTGTAATTGACAGAGATAAAATCAAAAAGATTGAATTTAAAAAAGCAGTTACAGGAGTAACACGTGCTTATTTTATTGTACACTTTCAAAACGAAAATGGACAAACAAAACGAAGATTAATTATGCTTCCAGGTTCTTTATCTGGCGGGCAGTTGGAAACGGAAAAAGCTTTGCAAATTATGAATGAAGAATTCGGATAATAAAAACTTCCCCCTCTTAAGTAATCAAAAGAAATTCCCCTCCTCCTCTTTGTGTACCCATGTTTCTATGTGCCTATGTGGTAAAACCTACGCTTCGGTAAAGCTCCATCCCCAATCCGAACGTAAAAGAGTGCGACGCAACGAAAGCTTCATAGAATTGCTAAAGCCGGGTACAAAAAATTAATAAATATTATTGTAATCATCATTATTGAGCTGAACAATATCTGGCGCTTTTACATAGTTGCTGTTGTACCTGAAACGTATGTTGGCAGAGAGCGTGAGCTTAAACGATGTGTTGCCTTCTACATTGCGCGGAAAATAAATAAGTCTTAATTCAACAGTATTGAAAACAAGGTTTTCGTTGCGCATACGAACGCCGCCGCCCAACCCAGAATAAAAACCTGATTTGGAAAATGCCTCGTTTTCAGGTGTAAGAAAAGTGCCGTCTGCAAAGGCAAAAGGAGCAAACTTGAAGCCCAGTATTTTGCCGTTGAGAAAGAAAAAAGTTTCAGTGTGCAGGCTTATGCGCTGACTGCCGGTTGCTGAATCTGAATTAAAATAACGCAGGCCAAACGGGGTATTAATTCTTAGCGGATCTAAAGCCAGCCTGTTGAATTGTTTGGTATAACTAAGACTTAAATATTGCCGCATTTTAAGGTTTCTGAACAAAATAATTCTGCTGAACATACTGGCGCCTGCCAATACTCCTGCATCCTGCAGTTGATGATCTTTAAAGAAACTCCCGGTGCGTAAAAAATATTGAACGAAATGACCATTGCCTGTAATAACATAACGGTTTATGTTGATACCGATATAAGGTCTTTTAAGATCGCTTTGTTTATACATGCCGCCTGTTACTGCAATGTTGTAACCAAGCGGAATATCTTCTGTTGTACCAAAGCCATAAATGTAATTGGTTTTGTAAAACCGTTGCCTGAAAAAAGTAAACTGGCCAAGCACTGCCTGCTTATTATCGTACCTGAAATTATAGGGTTCGGTTAACTGGTATGGCTGCACCGCAAAATGATTGTTTAAATAACGGGCACTTACAAATGTGCGGTTATAAATTTTATCGCCCTGTTCATGTTTTCTTACGCCAAGGTTATAACCCAGCCATCCATCGTAAGTGTTATAGCTGTAATTATAAAACAGGCTATCTGCTTTATGATAATTGTTATCAGTTTGGTTATGCGAAACGGTAAGCGCACCGGCCACGTGAATATATTGCGATATAAGCGGCCTTTCGAAATTTACATACCATGCATGTTCATCTTCGGCATGGTAAGTAAGGTCGGGGTTAATGGTCGTGTAACCTGCTGTGCCGTTAATAAAAGTGTTGCTGATATTGTTTTTTGAGTACAGTAATTCATAGCCAAATGCAGGACTGCGTGATTGCTGCAGCAAGGTTATAACCTGAACTTTTTGCCCTTCGCCAGCTACATTTACGTCGCCCAGTTTTGCTTTAAAGCGGTTGGTACTTAAATCATTGAGTTCAAACTTAATACTGAAGAGGTCTTTGGTAATTACAACGATATCTACCGAATCTTTTTCACCTTTAATTTTTTTAACGAGTATACGTGCATCCTGAATGTATTCAAGCGAACGGAGGAACCGCTCATTGTCCGCTAATTCATAAGGATTGAGAGCTGAATTTTCTTTAATAAAAAGATTATTTTGTATAATCTTTTTTCTTGTGTTTCTGTGTAAGCTGTTCAATAGCCTTGTGCCTTTGTATTCCAGGCTTTTTGAAGTATCAAGGAAAGTTTTTTCAAAGCCAAACTTCTGGATGATAATGTGCCTGATAATTTTGCCCCGGTAAGGCATAAACACTTCTTCGCTTTTTACGTTTAATATGGCAGCCTGCTTTGCAGAATCTTCTGGGCTGCGGGTTACAGCGTTAATGGCGAATTGAAAAATATTGTGATTCTTTTTTGTAAGGGTGTCGGTTTCTTTAGTTTGTTGTTGTGCGAAACAATTCATGGTCAGCAAAAGAATAAATGCAAGTAATAGTATAGGAATGG
>JANXWM010000117.1 GCA_025351145.1 Chitinophagaceae bacterium | reverse complement strand
GACGATATTGACTTTATTATTTTCGCTACGCTTTGCCCCGATTACAATTTTCCCGGCTGCGGCGTACTGGTACAACGTGCAATGAAGATGAAAGATATCGGCGCCCTCGATGTACGTAACCAGTGCAGCGGTTTTGTATATGCGTTAAGCGTAGGCGACCAGTTCATCCGCTCGGGCATGTATAAAAACATACTGGTGATTGGCAGCGAAAAACATTCCTACGGGCTCGACCTTAGTACACGTGGCCGAAAGGTTTCAACCATTTTCGGCGATGGTGCCGGTGCCGTTATTCTGCAGCCAACAGAAGAGCAGGGCAAAGGCATTTTAAGCTCACATTTACACAGCGATGGCAACGGTGCCGAAGCACTTGCATGTTTTAGTCCGGGCACACATTCTAATCATTGGGTAGAAGGGCTTGCTGATTATGATGATGCAGAAATAGCCGACACTTTCATCAGCCATCAAATGATTGACAAGGCTCAGATATTCCCGCACATGGATGGTAATGCCGTAATGAAAAGGGCCATTGTAAAAATACCTGAGGTAATCCATGAAGCGCTTAACGCCAACGGCAAAACACCTGAAGATATCAATATGCTCATCCTTAACCAGAGCAACCTGCGCATTGCAGAGTTTGTACAAAAGAAGATGGGCCTTACCGATGACGAAGTATTCACCAACATTCAGCGCTACGGCAACACCACGGCGGCATCCATCCCCATTGCACTTTGCGAGGCATTGCAGCAGGGCAAAATAAAAAGCGGCGACCTCGTTTGCCTCGCCTCTTACGGCAGCGGTTTTACCTGGAGCAGCACATTAATTCGCTGGTAAGCCAATAATAAAACAAGATTTTTTTGAGCCAAACTTAGGTAATGCTATTAAGCATCCTTGCGTCGCACTCTTGTACGTTTGGATTATATATTGAGCTTTTACCTAAGCGTAGCTAAATGAAGACTTATTCGTTTCCAAAGGTTACTTTTGGTTCACAAGTTTAGTTATACTATTTTCAATTATAAAGCTTCAGATGTCCAAAAACTTAATAATATTTTTTATGCTTTTCAGTTTATTTGCCTGCAAGCAAAAGCAAACCAAAGATGATAGTATTGTAATGAATGATGGAACAGAAATTCCATTAAAGCCTTATTTAGAAGCATATTCAAAAACATTGGGGAAGTCTGTTGATACAAAGGAATTTTGTAAGTGTTATGTTCCAAAATACTATGCTTTTCTTAAGCAGCATCCTGATAAATTAAAACTATTTAAAGAAGGAAAGCCAGTAGACTTATCAGAATCAGACCATGATGAATTATATAATCCTTACTTGGACTGCATTGCTCAAACTGCATCAAATGATACAACGATTAAAGTAACTTTTAAAGAAGATGTTATTATGCAGATGAAGAACTCTATGAAAAGTGATTTATCTGGCAGTGAAATTGAAAAGACTAATGATATTAATGAATATTGTGATTGTATAATTGATGGGATTCAAAAGGAATTTACTGCAAAAGAATTTTACCGTAATGACTACACAGAAAGCGATAAGTATAAAAAACTTACGGAAAAATGTTTAGAAATAACAAAGAAAAAATAGCTATTCTTGCTGCTGTATATATGCTCGCAAGAGCTTAAAATTATTATCGCTTAGAATTCCCTTATCTTCTTACTCTCCACCGCCTCAATCTCCGCTTCGGTAAAGCTTAATAAAATTCCTTCAGTACAAGAGTGCGACGCAACGAAAGCCTTATGCATGTTCTTCAGCCTGGCTAATAAAAGAACCGGCATTTAAAACGGCATTCACATTTATGTTTGCATCAACTGTGGAGCAGGGAATTTTTTTCACCAAGGTTTCGGGGCTTTCGTGTTGCTGCAGGCCTTTTAAATACCATTTGTCGTAATACTTCAGCAGCACGGCGAAACAGTTTTTTACATCATCTTCCAGCAAAAAATTTACGGCTGTTTTTGTTTCTAATCCGCCCAGCCTTTTCTTAATGCGAATGATGGCGTTTACTAATTTCTCTTTCTCAAATTTGCCGTAACCCTGCATGATATGATTTAGCCTTTCTTCAAAAGGAATATCAACAAAATACATGGGAGCCGATTGTTTGTTGCGGTAAAGCTTTGCCGGAATATTTACATTGCCAATGCGCTGGCTTTCATCTTCAATCCAGATAAAACGATTTGCGGAGATAGAACTGCACGCAGTATACAGCTTAACAGCCAACTCATTTTCGAACATTTCCTGCGAAGGCTGCGGCGGCTGGCCAAGGTTGCCAAATGTAGAACCTTTGTGGTTTGCCAATGCTTCAAGGTCTATAATGTGCTCTGCTTTTTTCTGAAGCGCCTTAAGCAATTCGGTTTTTCCGCTGCCGGTATAGCCGCCAATTACTTTCAATGGATATTCTTTTTCAAACTGCTGCAGAGCCCAGTTTCTAAAGGCCTTGTACCCGCCCGCCAGTGTATAAACTTTAAAGCCATAAAGGTCTAAAAGCCATGCTACACCTGCACTACGCATGCCGCCACGCCAGCAATGCACAAGAACTGCGGGCTTGGTGGCAAAAGAATTATTGCTTTTACCGGCAACCATTTTCTCCACTTCTTCCACCATGTCCGCCATCTTTGTTCCAAAATATTTAAGGCCAATCTTAATGGCTTTTTCGCGGCTCTCCTGCTTGTAAGCTGTGCCTACTACTTTTCTTTCTTCATCGGTAAATAATGGCAAACTATATGCGCCGGGAATATGTGCATGCGTAAATTCTCCGGGGCTGCGCACATCGAGCACCGGATATTGCGCCGACAGTTGAAGGAACTCTGGTATGGTCAATTTTTGTACAGCCATTTGTAAAATAACCGGTTTATTCAATAAAAAACTGCCCGTATATAAAGGGCAGTTTTTCCTGTTTATTTGTAAAATTTATCCTTATTCATGTATGGCAATTACCGGAACATGTGTATGATATTTTAATTTTTTAGTAGCACTGCTCCTGAATACATTACTGAGGAATGAATGTTTTTTTGGAACTGTAAGAATAAGATCAATGTTATAATCGTCTGTAAAAGTGCTGATAGCTTCTACAAAATCGAAAAGGCGCATAAAGTAAAATTCATGCTTGTAATTTTGCAATATTTCTTCCAGCTTTAATTTTTCGGCTTTGTACTCTTCTGTTACTTCTACATAATGTTCGGTATCCACATTCACCACATGTACAACGGGGTTAAATAAATCAAGAATACTTTGCAAAGGCTTAACCGGTATGGTTTTATCCACATCCTTAAAGTCAGAAGTAAGCACCACATTTTTAATGGCAGTAAATCTTGCATCTGGTGGTATAATCATTACAGGGCAAATATTCTTGTCTACCATGGTTAAGGTATTGCTGCCCATAAACAGGTTTGCAAGGCGGGTGGCACCGGTAATTCCCATCACAATCATATCGGCACTTTGGTGGCGTGCAACTCTTTCAAGCCCGTCTGTAAAAGAACTTTCCGCATCAGCCATGCAGGTAATCTGTAAACCGGCATCCTGCAAAAGCAGTTCCGCTTTAATTTCTTCTAAAGCCTGAACCATTATATCTGCCCTGTCTTCGTATTTTTTCTCAAATGCATTATAAAGTATAATTTGTACATCTCCGGCCTGAGAAGCTATACCCGCGGCAAAATGTGCAGCGTTCTTTGCTGTATCTGAAAAGTCGGTTGGTACAATAAATGTCTTCATTTTTATAATTTGTTTTAGTCCATAAAAATAAGCAAAAAGTTCAGGCTGCAAAACAATGTTGTTTTTTAATGCTATAAAAGTAAAACAGCAAAGCGGCATGTAAATATGGTAATAAGGCATCAGCATATATCAGGCCATAGCTTAATTGTTTTGAGCCGGGCATTTATTATTATGGCATCGTCTCTTGCGTCGCACTCTTCAGGGTTCAGAACATTTATGAGCAAATAACGCATGTTGATCCGCGCATATTTTGCCTTATAAAGCTTTAGCATCGCCCACATTACTTAACTTAACGTCATGAAATATTTCTTTTTACTGGTATTCATTTTCCCGCATCAATTACGTGCTCAGCAAACTGCCGGTATACTGATCTTGCATGGTAAAATTATCGACGGAACCGGAAATCCATGGTATTATGGAGATGTAGCCGTAACAAACGGAAGGATCATTGCCACAGGCAACCTCAGCAACTGGCAGGCCGCCAAAACCATTGACGCAACAGGTTTAACTGTTGCACCGGGTTTTATTGATGTGCACACGCATATTGAAAACGACGAAGCAAAAAACCCGCTTGCAACAAACTTTATTTACGATGGCGTAACCACCGTAATTACCGGCAACTGCGGCTCATCTCACGTAGATGTAAAAAAATACCTGGCGTTTATTGACAGCCTCCGCCTTTCTATAAATGTAGCCACATTAATCGGCCATAACGATGTACGCGAAGCAGCAATGGGCAAGGCCAACCGTGCACCAACTGCAACTGAACTTGACAGCATGAAACTGCTGGTAGATAAAGCCATGACAGATGGTGCCGTTGGCTTTTCAACAGGATTAATTTATACACCCGGCACTTACGCTAAAACAGATGAAATCGTTGCACTCGCAAAAGTAGCCGCACAATATAATGGCGTTTACAGCACGCACATGCGCAACGAAAGCGACAGTGTAACTTATGCAATAGACGAAGCACTTACCGTTGCAAGGCAGGCCAATATTCCTTTGGAAATTTCGCACTTTAAAGTGGGCGGACAACAAAACTGGGGGCGCAGCAAACAGACTTTAGCCATGGTTATAAAAGCAAGGGAAGAAGGTTTAGATGTAACTATTGACCAGTACCCATACACCGCAAGCAGCACTTCGTTAAGTACCTTATTGCCAGATTGGGTTTTAGCAGATGGTGATGATTCACTAAAAGCAAGACTGCAGCAGAAAGATGTGGTAAAACAAATCTCAGCTTACATGCTCGCAAAATTAAAGGCACGCAAACTTGATCATTACAGTTATGCAGTGGTGGCTTATTATAAGGCCGATACAGCCATGAATGGCAAAAGTATTGAAGCTGTTAACCTGTTGCTTAAAAGAAAACATACTGCTGCAGATGAAATAAAAACCGTCATCGATATGATGTTGAAAGGTGGAGCCAGCATGGTTTTCCACGGCATGAGCGAAGCCGATGTAAAGTATATTATGCAGTACCCTTTCAATATGCCCGCAAGCGATGCAGGCATAAGGGAGTTTAACAAAGGTGCTCCGCATCCCCGCGGTTATGGCACCAATGCAAGGGTGCTTGGCAAATATGTACGCGAAGAAAAAGTAATGCCCCTTGAAGAAGCTATTCGCAGAATGACGTCGCTGCCTGCGCAAAAATTTCATTTTAATAACCGTGGCTTACTGCGCGAAGGTTTTGCCGCAGATATCGTGATCTTCGATGCAAACACGGTGAACGATCTTTCTACTTTTCAAAAGCCGCACCAGTATTCAACAGGCTTTAAATATGTGTTGGTGAATGGCGTTGTTACTTTAGAAAATGGTGTGCATACCGGCGCAAGAAATGGCGGGATATTGTATGGCGAAGGAAAGAAGTAAAAACAATTTTTTGAACGAGGCATTTGAACAGGGATGAAGTTTTACCCCACGCTCAGGGCAGGCTCTTGTGTTGTGAATAATTCAGCTTTTGTCTAAACGTATTTTACTGCACGATTTTAAAAATTTGCTCACTAATTTATTTACGCTAATTTAACTCCATCAAAATTATACTCTATGTCACTTAAGATTATTGGCACCGGCCAGGGCCGTACCGGTACAACCTCACTCAAATTAGCATTAGAACAACTGGGTTTTGGAAAGTGTTACCACATGTTCGAGCTGCTTGAAGCACCCGAACAAATAACCTATTTTGAAAAAGCAGAAAAGGGTGAGCCTGTAGATTGGGAAACATTGTTTACCGGTTATCTTTCGGCTGTAGATTACCCTGTAGCTAAATATTACAAAGAGCTGATAAAAGTATACCCCGATGCTAAAGTTATCCATACCACCCGCGAACCTGAATCCTGGTACAAAAGCGCCATAAGCACAATTTTCTGGGCAAGCAAACCTTCTCTTGGCAGAATGCTCAAGATACTTATACGTGCACCTTTTTCATCGAAAATACGCAGCCGTTTACCGGTACTAAAGTTTAATGGGAACCTTGTTGGTACAGTATATGGAAAAGATTTAAATAACAAAGCTGCTGTTATTGAAAAGTTCAATGCATTTAACAGCGATGTATTAAACACAGTTCCCAAAGACAGGTTACTGATATACGATGTAAAACAGGGTTGGGGCCCATTATGTAGTTTTCTGGGTGTTCCTGTTCCATCTGAACCATTTCCAAAAAGCAATTCTACTGAGGATTTTCTTGTAAACGTTGGTGCAATGCTAAAAGGGAAATAACGCAGAACATGCAGTAAGATAAAACAACTGTTTCTTTAGTATTTTCTTTTGAGCCCAACCGAAGTTCTTTGTGGCATCGACTCTTGCGTCGCACTCTTGTACGTTCGGATTATGAATGGGCTTTACCGAAGCGAAGGAATGATAATATATTAACCAATGGCTGGAACACAAACATCTTTTAAAATAAAGGGCATAATTAGCATTGACAATAATTGTTTTTATTTCAACTGATAAAGAATATGATCAAAGTAAAATCCATTTTCTATATCAAACTTCCTGAATTTTTGTAAGTAGTTGTAATCCATTATTTCCGAAACAATATTATCTAATGAAATAATATAAAATTCGTTTGGGTTCGATGCTACTCCGGATAGGCCAAGCACAATGAATACGGGAATATTTTTTTCGTTAGAATAATCATGGTAATTTTTAATATTTTGAAATTTTGCAATTTGTATATCCCCTCTATTTGCAGACCGATATTTACATTCTATTGCAAATTTTCGCGAAATATTATTCATACTAAATTCAATTTCAAAATCAGGGTAATGATTTGCTTTTGCATAAATCCCGTTAATATACTTGTCGCTTCGCCACTCTTGGATCTTAAAGCATTTATTTTGATCTATTTTTTTCGCAATAAATCCCTCAAAATCATCACCTTTTTTCTTTGATTGAATATCTTGAGTTTCTTTCGGTTGATAATGGTTAATACGGTTTTTTGAATTGATTTTTTTATACTCATTATTACCTTCTCTTTTTAATCCTTCTTGGAATGGCCGAATAACAAAAGGTTTCAGAATAAAAATATATCCTAAATACACTGCAACAAGAATAATGATTAGTTCCATTTTTATTTACCCTTTTATTGCTTCAAGATATCGCTAACGCAAATTAATATTTTTATTTACTTTTCTACGCATACCCTTATCATGCTCTCGTTGAGAGGCACCACGATAAGCTATCTTCCCCAATTATTCGCTTCGATAAAGCCCAATTCATAATCTGAACGTACAAGAGTGCGACGCAAGAAAAGCTTAATAGTATTACTGCTGCCGGGTTAAAAAAATGTCACCGTTATAAAATGATATCTACATCATTATCCCAGTTTGGTTTTATTACCAGCTTGCGGCGGATGCGCTCTACTATTTCGGGTTGGCGTTTAGCATTGAAATTTCCGGGATCCCAAATACCGTTTTTATTATCGTCGAATAAAACACGTAGCTGGTACTCGCCGGGCTCAAACAATTTTGCATACCAGTCTGCCGAAGTAAGCACAATCGATTTAATGATTACATCGCTTTGCACCAACTGCAGCACGGGGTTTTTTGCAAGGTCTATTTTAGTGAAGTGCAGTTTTACGCTGCCATACTGGCCTTCGCGTTTTGTTTTAAAAGAAATGGTATCATTTTTTGAAAGTGTAACACCTGCGCTATCTGTAAATGCTTCTTTTTCAATGATGAGTTTATAGGGCTCGTTTTCGGGCCAGGCAAACTGCAGCGAATATTTTTTAAATGAAGTATCTGCAAGCCATGTGTAACCAGTAATGGCTTTGTAATTTGTATCAACAAGCATTACCCGTGCTGAATCGAACGTTTTGATTTTTCTGCTGAGTGTAAGTGCCAGATCGCTCAATAAATCCTGTTCATTGCTTTGAATATTTGTGGTAAGCTTTAATCTTTTATCCTCTGCCGCTTTATCTTTTTTATTATCGGCTGAAGACGGTGGCGGCGTAATTTTTTCTTTTGGTTTTTGTTCCTGAAAAGCGTAGAGTTTTATCGAATCAGGTTTATCCGTTACATCAATTGACGAGTTATAGAAAGCAAACATTTTTGTACTGTCGTCGTATTTTTTCGAGTAATCGTTGGGCAAAACATACACTGCAAATTTTGCCTGGGGCAAAAATTTAAAACGAAAGTTGCCGCTGCTGTCGAGCCTTGTATAATAGTTGGGTGCTAATTTTTTAACGGCACTATCGTTAAGGTTTGTATAGAGCGAAACAATCAATGTGGAATCTGCTGCGCCTGTTTCGGCAAGTGTAACATTGCCCGATAAAGTGCCTGTTGACAGTGCATCGCCGGTAGAAAAAACATAGGTAAAATTCCTGAATTTATTTCCCTCATTCACATCTTTAAGCGATGATCCAAAGTTGACGGAGTAAGTAGTATTGGGCAGCAAAGAATCTTTAAGTTTGATAGTAACATTCTTAAGTTTGGCCGTTATCTCCGGCATTTTTTCCGGGTTGGGCGAAACGATAATATCCTGGCTTGCATTATCATCGAGCAAAACATATTCATCAAACGTAAGCAGTATTTTATTCGATTTTATGTTTACAGATGAATCTTTAGGAAGCGATGCTACCAGCACCGGCGGCAATGAATCTCTTGGCCCGCCTGTTGGCGGAATAATGTTGGCGCAGCCCGTTTGTACATGCACAAATGCTATTGAAAGAAGTATGAGAAAAATAAAGCCAACTATTTTATTCATGAATCAGTTTTATAAATATGGCTGCAAACATAAATGCTTTAAATGGTTTACTTTCCCAATAAGTTGTTTAAAATTCAGTGATGATACCAGCATCGGTTTTCATGGCATCATGGTTGCGTCGCAATCACTTTATCTGCATATCATTGGGCAGCTTCAGCATCCCCGGCAATAAGCTTAGATCATTTCAAAAAACATATAAGCACATCTTAACTCACGATTCTGTTTCTTCCTCTTCTATATCGTGCAGTGCAATAGCAAGGTTATTCGTTTTTACAAAATTGCACCAATGGCAATCTTCTTTGCCGCAACCTATATAAAATTCTTTATCCTGTATTTTTTGCCACACGGTAATGATCTGCTGCTTAACCGTAGTGATATCTTCAGGCGTAATAACCACTTTAATTTTCTGGTAGGCTTTCTTTTTATCAGGCTCAATAAAATCAAACTCTGTGCTTGCCACCTGCCAGTTTTTTTGTTCGTAATTGTCAACAAGAATTTTATAAAAGACTGCCTGCCGCCAGTAATCGCCGCCATTGGGTTCCTTTTCATTTGGCGGCAACAGCTTAGGTTTGGCATTATCTACATTACCCGTTTTATAGTCAACCACATTTACAGACTTGCCATCAAATTCCAGTTTATCTAATTTGCCTTTAAGCGGAACACCGTTTACTACAATGTTGCGGATGGTTCTTTCAATAGCAACAATCATGTTCCATGAGCCAAGGTATTTTTCGTAATAATTGGTTAGCACTTCATGACCATATTCTAATCTTCTGTCAAACTGCTGTTTGGTAAAACTTTCTCTATGACGGCGCATGTACCATTCAAAGTCTGCAATAAATTCCTGCACGGCCGGGAACACTTCATTGTCTGCCTGCATCTTCCTGAACAATTGTTCCAGCGCATAATGCACTGCTGAACCAAACTCAGTTGATTCATTTTTTGGAGAAGGGATACGTATTAAATTTTTGAAATAAAACTCCAGTGGGCATTTAAGATAATTGTTCAGCGCAGTTACATTCATTACAAACTTATCGAGCATCGCAGTTATAAAATCATCTTCAATTTTTTCAATTTCCGGTGCCATTGATTCTGCAAACTGCAATGCCTGGAACTCAGCAATTACATCATCACTTATAAAAACCTTTTCTGCCGGTAAGCCAAGCTGTTGCTGAATTTCGGCAATAAACATAGAAGGCTCAATTTCTTTTCCATCATTCTTAAAGCGGCTGTACGAAATAAATAAATGCTGCTCGGCCCTTGTTAAAGCCACATAATATAAGCGCCTTAATTCTTCTTCTTCGGCCTGCTTTGTTGGCTGCGAAGTAAACATGGTATCCGGGAAACTGTAACCACCGCCGGGTTTGCGTTTTTTTTCCCAGAAATTTGCATTGCTTCCCACAAAAAAAACATATTCAAATTCTAATCCTTTGCTGCCATGCGCGGTTAATAAATTTACACCTTTATCGCTGCCGCTAATCTGCACTAATGGCAAAGCAAGTTCTTCTTTCTGCATCAGTTCAATAATGTTCACCAATTCCTGTAAACGTAAAGCAGGGTTGCGTCTTGTTTCTTCTTTTACAAAATCAAAGAGACCAGTTAATACCTGAAGCAACCATAGTTTCTCTTTGCTCTGCATAATAAAATTCAATACTCCGGCTCGTTGAACAATATTTTCAAACAACACCTGCAAGGTTACATTTGGCGTGTCTGAAATAAGTTGTTCAATAATGTTTGAAGCTTTTTTCAAATAGGGATGAATGCCCTGCGAAAACAAATCTTTCGGTGGTTGGTTAGCTCTCTCATACAGCAACCGCCGGATGGAAGTTTTGCCATCACCAAATTGTTTGCCGGCAACTTCAATCGTAAGCTTTGCAATTTCAATCGGCGGAATACTGAACCAGTCAAAATGTAAAATTTCAAACAACATTTCATCGCCGCCATAAGGTGTATCATGTTCTGCTGCAAGGTATCTTAAGAGCAAAATAATTTTCTGCGCCAGCGGTATATCCAGCACATTCAAATTGCGTTTGCTAAACACAGGGATATTGCGCAGTTTAAAATACTGTGTAAGCTCTTCTCCGTATTTATTTTCTTTATAAATAATACCAACCCTTCCCGGCGAAATGCCATGTTGCATCAGCTTTTCCACCTGTAATGTAATATCAATCATCTCCTGCCTTTGCGTTTCGTATTCTTTTATTATTGGCGGATTAGTTAATTCCCGTATCAACGAATTAGAGGCAATTAATTCTTTACTTAAACCATCAATCTGCTTTACCAAACGTTCATCATTTCTATCAATCAAAGCTTTGGAAACATCGAGAATCGGTTGCGTGGAGCGGTAGTTATTGGTAAGTACCACCGTTAATAAATCTGCCTGGTAACTTTCTGCAAACGCCAGCATGTTTTCTACATTCGCCCCCTGGAAACGGTAGATACTTTGATCATCATCGCCTACTACAAACACATTGGGTTTATCCCAGTAATTGATCAGCAGTTGCACTAATTTATTTTGTGTACCGCTCGTATCCTGGTATTCATCTACGAGTATGTATAAGTATTGTTCCTGGTAGCGGTTAAGCAATGCTTTATTTTCTTCAAAAGCTTTTATCACCCAGTTGATCATATCATCAAAATCGTAACGGTTCCTTTTGCGCATCATCAGTTGAAACCGTTCAAATTCATTTACTGCTGCACGCAGTTTTTCCATCTTCTCAATTTCTTCATCAATCTTTGTTTGCTTTTTATCGCCTGCTTTAAACTGCCGGTATGCACGTTTATAAATAAACTCATCACGTGTTTCAATATCTTTTAAATATTCATCAATTTTTTCACTGATAAATACCGGCGTCCAGCCTTCCCGCTTCATCGTGCTGAACAAAGATTTTAAATTATTGATCTCAAAATATACATCGCCGCGGTATCTTTTTAAGGGATGATTCCTGGGGAATGCATCAATCAGTTCTTTAAACAATTCAATCCTTTCTAAATCAGAAATAGGGTCAAGCACCGTCTTCTCAAACAGCGATAAATTTTCCTGTATCACATCATTGCAAAATGCATGAAATGTGTACAGGTTTACCTTGTATGCATCAGGGCCAATAAAATTCAACAACCTTTTACGCATGGCCACCACACCGGCATCGGTATAGGTAAGGCATAAAATATTTTCGGGAAGTGTATCAGTGTCAAGCAGGATTTTTCCAATGCGTGCACTGAGTATTTGCGTCTTGCCTGTGCCGGGGCCTGCGATCACCATTACCGGCCCGTCAATGGTATCAACAGCAAGTTTTTGCTGTTCGTTCAATTCATTATAACGCTCATTAAATTTTTTTAACTGCATTGCATTCGCCATCATTCAAAGATAGCGCTAAGAAAGAATTTTTATGAACCCGGCTTTTGATACTTGTTGCATCGTTCCTTGCGTCGCACTCTTGTGCATTTTAAAGTTTATTGAGCTTTTATCTAAGCGTAGATTGAAGCGAAGCAAAAAGTGAAAAAGCAAATATATATTGCACTCAAACTTCAGAAAAAAACTGTTACTTTAACAGGTTATATAATATGCAAAAATTATGGAAAATAAGTATGTAGATTTTATTTGCGACGAACATTTAATAAGTTGTATTAGCAATCTTCACAAGGCTTATTCGAAAGCTAAAAACAACATTTCAAAAAATAATTTTTATTCAAATAAAGTAGACACGATCAAACTAACATTCGACTCAAAATTTAACGACATAGATGAAGAAAGCCTTGTACAATCTGAGATTTTGCGACAAATAGATAAATCCATCAACAATTCTATCGGTACATTTCATGAACAAATTTTAGGCGGAATAAAAGGATTTGAGATTGGTAATTTAAGTGGTTTTGATATCAAAGCTAATGATGATAGCTTATTTGCTGATATTAAAAATAAACATAACACAATGAACAGCAGTTCAGCGGAAAGTTTGTTTCAAAAATTAAAAAGTTATGCCGACGGTTATAAAAAAGCGAAGTGTTATTGGGTTCAAATATTAGCCAAAGGCAGTTTTGATGAACTTTGGAAAGGTGAAATAAACGGGAAGGAATATAGTCATAGCAGGGTTTATAAAATTTCCGGTGACAGATTTTATGCCTTACTTTCTGGACAACAAGATGCGCTTTCACAACTATACAAAGCTTTACCAAAAGCAATTAAGGATTATCTAAACGCAATGGAGCAAAACACTATTGTTACTGAAAATTCAGCTATAGATGAAATAAAAATTGAAATAAAAGAATCAAAAAGAAGTATTTTAGACCAAATTACATTTGAGAATTATAGCTATTATTTAGGTTTTGATAAACTGTAATACTTATTCAAAAAATTCACAATTGAATACCCTACTTCCTTGCCGAGATTTACCGGCACTGCATTCCCTATTTGCTTGTATTGCTGTGCAACTGAACCTTCAAATTTCCAATCGTCCGGGAAGGTTTGTATGCGGGCATACTCACGGATTGTGAACGGCCTCGTTTCTTCCGGGTGGCACCTCTCCGTTTGCTTTTGGGCAGGGCTGCAAGTTAAAGTCAGGCAAGGTTCGTCCCAACCTATTCTTCTTGCCATCCCGGTTTTTCCACCGCCGAGATAAAAACTTCCGCCCATGAATTGCTTTTGGATATCTATGGGTAAATCACGCCAGTACCCTTTAGGCGGCACTAAATCCAATACTTCAACTTTACTTTTTGGATATTTTACACCTTCAGATTTTGGTACATTATTATCAAACAGTTCGCCTTTTTTTAAGGCATCTTTCAGGTTATAGATTTTTTTATACGGCTTTGGATATTCATATTTTATGTCAATGTCTTTTCGTATGCCTACTACAATTAAGCGTTCCCTTTTTTGTGGAACTTTATAGTTAATCGCTTTTAAAATTTGAACAGGGGCAACATTATAACCTATTTCATCTAAAATAGAAATCATCCCTTTTAAAGTCTTTCCATTTTCGTGGCTTACTAAACCCCGAACATTTTCGCCTATACAAATTGCCGGGTTTACTTCTTTTACGACCCTCGCAAACTCATAAAAAAGCGTACCCCGCGCATCTGCTAAACCTAATTTCTTACCTGCATAACTAAAGGCCTGGCAAGGAAAGCCACCTGTTACAATATCTATTTTGTTATAGTATTCAGAAAAATCAAAACTCTTAACATCCCCTTCAAGCACTTTCCAGTTTGGGCGGTTTTTGCGTAAAGTTTCACAGGCCCATTTATCTATTTCATTTAATGCAACACATTTCAAACCAGCTTTTTCCATACCAACAGCTAAGCCCCCTGCGCCAGCAAATAGTTCTAAAACCTTGTACTCATTTTCAGCTTCAACAAAATTGGAAATTGGCTCTTCTATATCTTCTTCTAAGAAATCAGAAAATAGTGTTTGCACCTCGGTTTTTCTATAAACACGATAATTGCTAATTGGCTCACGTACCGCATTTAACTTGCCTTCCCTATCCCATCTGCGTAATGTTTCTTTGCTTTTTCCGATTAGCTCTGAGGCCTCTGCCAATGATAAATATTCTTTCATAACCAAATTGTTTAACCTTATACAATGGTTACAAATTTATAATTATAATTGAGATGAACAAATTGAATTTAGTGCTTAAATCTACGCTTCGGTAAAAGCCGATTCATGATCCGAATGTACAAGAGTGCGACGCAACCAAAGCTTCATAGCAGTGCTGGCCTCTGGCTCTTAATATTTTTATTTCTTTTACAACTTAACAGTAAGTTCATTGTTTGGTACACTAAATATTTAATTGCATGAGTAAAGTTTATTCGTTGAAGACAGTTCAAAAGATTCCGGTTAATATGAATATCGCCTGGGATTTTTTTAGCAGGCCGGCTAACTTAAAAGATATTACCCCAAAGAACCTTGGCTTTAATATCATCAGCAAACATCATGGCGAAGCAATGTACCCTGGACAGATTATTGAATATAAAGTGAGCCCTTTGCTGGGTATTCCTTTGTACTGGATGACGGAGATTACGCATGTGCAGGATAAAAAATATTTTGTGGATGAACAGCGCTTTGGGCCTTACAGCATGTGGCACCACCAGCATCATTTTAAAGCAATTGAAGGTGGCGTGGAGATGACGGATATTGTGCATTATAAACTGCCGCTGTGGTTGCTTGGAGATATTGCCAATACTATTATGGTGAAAGCACAGCTACAAAAGATTTTTGGGTTTCGTGTAACAGCAGTTGAAGAAAAATTTGGTAAATGGAATGGCGTGTAAACTGATAAAATTACACTTTTACAATACCGTTCCGTATGGCGTACATTACGAGGCCTACACGGGATAAAGTTTCGAGTTTTTCAAACATTGTGCTTCGTATTGATTCTACTGACCTAACGCTGATATCCATTGTATCGGCTATTTCTTTGTATGATTTTTCGGTGCAGCACCATTTAAGGAAATCTGTTTCCCTGTCGGTTAGCAATATAGCCTGCGATTGTTCTGCTTCTTCGGGCTTGCTGAAAAGGTTCATTACTTTATCGGTGACAAGGTCGTTGAAAAAAAATCCTTTTAAGGCCACTTCATTTAGAGCATTGCGCAAGGCATCGGGTTTACTGTCTTTTAAAATATATCCTTTGGCCCCGTTTTGAAGCATTTTAATAATAGAGTCATCATCATCCATCATAGAAAGAACGAGCACTTTAATAGCGGGCTCATTATTTTTTATCCAGGTTGCAGTTTCAAAGCCATTCATCTCTGGCATATTGATATCGAGTAAAATAACATCCGGTTTTGGTTGTGTTTTAAGCAGGTCAATAAATTGCCTGCCGTGATCAGCCTCGAAAACAACTTTATATCCACCGAAACTGTTTATTACGCTTGCAAGGCCGCTTCTGAGCAATGCGTGATCATCTACAAGGGCTACTTTTATCATAAATTAAAATCAGGTATTGAGAATGATTAATTGAATGGATGTTCCTTTACCCGGTGCGGAGTCAAGATTAAATGATGCATTGATTAACCGGCATCTTTGCTGGATACTTTTTAAACCTATACCGGTTTCTGTACTTTTTAGTTCATTAATATTAAAGCCAATACCATTATCCTTCACAAGAATGGATGCTTTGTTTTCCTGTTTTGCAAGCTCTACTGTTATCTCTGTTGCCTTTGCATGTTTAATTATATTGTGCAGTATTTCCTGGATCATCCTGAAAACAATTATCGTTTTTTCATTGCTGAGGTTAATATCTCCATGCTGGCAAATAAGTTCTGTTTTTATTCTTGCAGCTTTTTGCACCAATGCAAGTTCCTGCTTTATGGCATTCGTTAAACCAATGTCAGCAATTTTCTCAGGGTGGAGGCTTTTACTAAGGTCACGGAGATCATTGATTGCTTTGCCAAGCAGTTCTTCGGTTAAAGCAATTTTATCTGAAGTATGAAGCGGGATGGTATTCAGGTTAAGTTTGGCAAGGCTTAAAACCTGCCCGATATTATCATGTATTTCCTGGCTTATATTTCTAAAAGTTTGCTCCTGTATTTCAAGCTGCGATTGAAGAATAGTCTGTTCGTACTGGCTTTTAAGATCTGCCATTTCCTGCTGATGGATAGAACGGCGCCGGTGCATTTGCAGAAAAAAAAGATAAAAAAAGAGTACAAAAAATAAGATAAGTACTGTACCTATAATAGTATATGCAAGCGAAATAGGAACGGGTGGCTGCGTATCTAACATAACAATACCATGATGCATTTTGTAAATTTAGGAATTGTACCAATGCTTTCAATCCAAATTTTACAATTGAAATTTTTTGGATCCGGCAGTAGATTTTTATGGCATCGTACCTTGCGTCGCACACTTGTACCGCAGAATATAACTCAACTTTTAACAGCCAATACAGCCAACTGCAAAATCTGCTTTCAAATACCTCACCCTTTATAATCCACTAAAAGAATAATTGTTAGTTGTAAAAATAAAAAAATTGCAGAAGAAATAATTTCTTCTGCAGCTATAGTCATTTTAAAATAATAAAATAAAGGGATATGATAACCGACTTTTAAAATAATACACTCCGAAAATATTTTTTAGTGTAATTTTTTCGCTTATAACACAGCAAGCCGAAGACGATGAGTACATACTTTATAACCATTGCAATGGAATTTATAAACCACATTTGGTTCGCCTGATCTGCTGTTGCGATTTTGTTCAAATATTCGTTGGATATATATCCGTAAGAAATAAAGACCAGCAAACTTAAGGCTGCGTAAATAAGAAACCCGCTTACTATCCAGAAGGCAGGCAACTTTTGAAAGTATAATATTTCTTCTTTCGCCGAAAGGCTCAATAAATAATACATACATAAAAAAAGAACAATAAGGTCTGCAAGTACTGCAGAATTGCCGTTATACACATCCAACGGCTCAAAAAATATAATATTACCGGTCCATAAAAAAAGATAAGCAACATTGATTATCAGGAAATAAAAAAGAAATGATTTTTGCAAAACCAGTTTCAAAATATAATAACTCACCATTATTAACTCAACAAGGCTTATTACATGGTACAGAAATAAATTGTGAATCTTGTATGCTCCTAACACATTGGTTGCGCCATACAAAACAAAAAATACCACGGCATATAATATTAAAAATTTATCGTTCTGCTGAATATACTTCCACAAAAGAATATAAACAAAAATCAACAGCAGAGGGAGATAGGTATCCCCAAGTCCAATTAATCTGATTAAATTCATATCATAACCTTTTAACTATTCATCACATTTACTTTTCCACAGGCCGTAGGGCATGGCAGTCCATCGCATTTTAACGGCATGGCTGCATTTGCAGTAGCAGTAGGTGCGGTTTCAAGATCAATCCCCGATACCGGTACATTGTAATCATCATAGGAACTACCCACAAGGTCGCTGCCTACCGCATACATACGGGGCACTAAATCGCCGTTGACCATTTCTGCACCAAAATAAATCCTGATGCCCGCAAGCCTGGTGCCGTTTCCTTTCTGGCTTAACAGGTTGTCAATATCTGCTGTTGTTAGTACATAAGAATAAGCAGCAGTAGACTTAGCTGTGGCGGAAAGGCTGTTTATATAATTTTTAAACGCCTTAATTTGCTGCCTTACATTTTTCCATTCAGTTGCCATAAATAAGAGTTTGAGAGTTAGTAGAAAATGATTTTTTTGTTGATGAATAAATTCAGCAACAAAATAAACCTACTTAAACGTAATAAACAATGTGATTTTTCACATAAACCGATGTGATTTTTCACATAACTTGATGTGATTTTTCACATACACAGGTGTGATTTTTCACATAAACCACTTAAACTGTATTTATTTTACTGACAAATGTTAGCAAAACTTACTTTTGCAGCGCTCAAGCTACACTCGTATGATTAAACTTAGTAAACTGGCAGAAACCCTGAAAGGCTCTGAAATTGTTCGCCTCGGAAACGAGATAAACGAACGCATCCGTAAAGGTGAAAAAATCTACAATTTTACCATCGGCGATTTTGCTCCTTCTGTTTTTCCTATTCCCCGCGAACTGGAAGAATTAATCGTTGCTTCTTACCTGCAGCACCACACTAATTACCCGCCTGCCGATGGTGTATGGGAGCTTCGTAAAGCGGTAAGCCATTTTTTAAAAGAACAGCAGGGACTCGAATATTCTCTCAACGAAATACTCATTGCATCAGGCGGAAGGCCGCTAATATATACGCTTTTTAAAACGGTTGTTAATGCAGGCGACAAAGTAATTTACGGCGTCCCTTCCTGGAATAACAATCATTACTGTACCATTAATGCTGCAGAACATTGTGTTGTTTCCACTACTCCCGAAAATAATTTCATGCCGCTGGCAGGCGATATTGCGCCACATATAAAAAACGCAGCATTGGTTTGTCTTTGCACGCCGCAGAACCCAACGGGCACAACCCTCAACAAAGAAGAACTGGAAAAAATTTGCGACATCATCATAGAAGAAAATAAAACGCGTGGAGAAGGTGAAAAGAAAGTCTACCTCATGTTCGATCAAATGTACAGCACCTTAACTTATGGCAATACACAACACCATGACCCTGTTTCCTTAAGACCCGAAATAAGACAATACTGCATTTTTATAGACGGCATTTCAAAAGCGTTTGCAGCTACAGGTGTTCGCGTTGGCTGGGCTTTTGGGCCAGCAGAAGTAATCGCGAAAATGAAAGCCTTGCTCAGTCATATTGGGGCATGGGCGCCAATGGCAGAGCAAAAAGCCGTGGCAGAATACCTGCCCCAAACCGAAGCGGTAAATAATTATCTAACCGCTTTTAAAGCCGCACTGGAAGAGCGGTTGGTTAAAATTTACCAGGGTTTTATGGCACTAAAACAAAAGGGATATCCCGTTGATGCCATAACCCCGCAGGCCGCCATTTACCTTACTATTAAACTGGAGCTTGCAGGCAAAACTGCCGGAGATAAAACGTTGGCAACGCAGGCAGATGTTACCTCTTATATTCTCGACGAAGCAAAACTCGCCGTAGTACCGTTCTATGCGTTTGGCGCCGATGATCACTCGCCCTGGTACAGGCTAAGCGTAGGCACCTGCCGTCTCGAAGAAATTACACCCATGTTTAACCAGTTAGAAATGGCCCTCGAAAAACTGAAATAAACATCTTTTTTATTCAGTCGCAAAATACATTTTTGAACCATACAGAAGTATTTCAATTTGGCATCCTTGCGTCGCACTCTTGTACGGTTGGTAATTCTATGCGGCATGATGGGAGTTAAGTGGATTGCTTTGGCTAAAGCCTGTTGGTTCGTATTTTTTAACCCAAGGCTTAAGCCCTGGGTTAAAACTGCGGGTTAATGCTGCGGCTTTAGCAGAAGTGTATTTTGTAATAAAAATTTTTACATAATTAAATGATGTCGCACAGTGCTCATTAATGTTATGAACGTACAAGAGTGCGACGCAAGGATGCCAAATTCATGTTCCATCTGTCCGGAAGAAAAAAATTGCTTTTAAAAAACAGGCATGCCTCAGTATCTTGCAGGCCCATTAACCGCTGAATAAACATTTCGTTTACTAAAACTCAATTCAATGTTCCAGATTTTAAAAAGTCGCTCCTGCCTGCTGCTGTTATTAATCTTGTTTTGTGCAACCGCCTACAGCCAGGTGGTTACAGGAAAAATTACCGATAATAAATCGCAGCCGGTTGCCGATGCATTTATACATCTGCTTAATACCAACGCAGTAACCTTCAGTGACGCACAGGGTAATTTTAGTTTTAAAAATATTGCGGTGGGTAAATATATTATTGCTGTTACTGCATCGGGTTATGCAGGTGCTAACCAGTTGCTTACCGTAAATGCAACCGGCACCGAACTAACTATTCAATTAGCCGACGCCATGAAACAGCTTGACGATGTGGTGGTAACAGCACAAAAAAGAGAGGAACAGTTACAGGATATTCCGGTGAGTGTTACCGCTATTTCGGCTAAACAGGCTCAGCAGTTCAGGCTATGGAACAGCAAAGACCTTACGGGCATTGCTCCGAATTTCAATTCGAATAACTCCGGCGATGAGCGCAATGTTACCTCCATACGCGGTATTGTTACCACCTCCTACGACCCCGCCGTGGCAACTTATATTGACGGTGTAAACCAGTTTAGCCTCGATACTTATATTGCCGGGCTTAATGATATTGAAAGCATAGAAATTTTACGCGGTCCTCAAGGCACTTTATACGGCAGAAACGCTATGGGCGGCGTGATAAATATTGTTACCAAACAACCTACCAATACAACCAATGGTTTCGTAGAATTGAATGTGGGCAACTACGGTTTGCAGCGCTATAGTGCAGGCATTAGGACACCCATTGTAAAAGGCAAATTATTCTTTGGCGCATCGGGCACATTCAATAAACGCGACGGCTACTACACCAACGATTTTAACAACTCTTCTTTTGATAAACAGCAAGGCATCTCAGGTAATTATTACCTCAAATACCTACCCGGCAAAAATTGGTCTGTAACATTGAATTTTAAACATCAGGCTATTCAAAACCACGGTGCCTTCCCCATGGTAAACGGAGTAGAAGATGCATTCAGCAACCCATATAAATTAAGTCAGAATGCGTTAGCAAAAATGATTGATAACACTTTGAACACTTCGCTTACCATCAATCATTCCGGGCCGCAGGTTGGCTTTACTTCGCAAA
>JANXWM010000108.1 GCA_025351145.1 Chitinophagaceae bacterium | reverse complement strand
ATAAAATTTACTGCCGAAAGAGTCAACAACCGTGTTCAACTGGTCGTAGGTATAGGCGGAAATAATACAAAGGAAGTAATAAAAGATCTTGAAACTTTTCCATTAGAAAATGCCATTGCAGTTTTAAGCGCAGCACCTTATTACAGCAAACCATCACAGGAAGGTATTTTTCAACATTATAAGGCCATTGCAGAAGCATCACCAAAGCCCATTCTTTTGTACAATGTACCCGGCAGAACAGGTAGAAACGTAGAAGCATCTACAACCATCCGCCTGGCAAAAGAAGTGGAAAATATTGCAGGTATAAAAGAAGCAGGCAATAGTATGATGCAGTGCATGCAAATATTGCGCGACAGGCCAGCAGATTTTTTAGTAGTAAGCGGCGATGATGATCTTGTAATGCCACAGTTAGCCTGCGGTGTTGATGGTGTCATCAGTGTAGCTGCAAACTGTTTTCCAAAGAATTTTTCTGACATGATTCGTGCCGGTCTTGGATTTAATTTTACAAAAGCAAAGCAACTGAACGATCCTTTGCTTGAGGCTTATGCCCTTTTATTCGCAGAGAATAATCCTGCAGGTGTTAAAGCTTTTATGGCTGAAATGGGCTTGATTCAAAATAATTTACGCTTGCCGCTTGTGCCCTTAAGCGAAAAACTTCATGCCAGTATAAAAGCTTATTTATCTATTTGAATTTTCTGATTCTTTAAAATATCCCGCTTAACCAGGTGCAGAATCATTAAAATCTATCTGGAACCAGGCATGTGTTCCTTTTTTACTTAAAATTTTCTGACTTTGGTTTTACTATAATTATTACCTTTGCCGCCCTATGCAATTTGAAGTTTTGTATCTATTCATTTTTCCAAAGAATTATTTTCCTTTTGCTGAGAAGTAAACGTATATCGTAATTTCCTGTTCAGCAGGGTGTTACAGTACAAGTGTGCGACGCAAGGGACGATGATTTACAGGTAAAAAGCTGGGCCAAAAATTCAGATTCAACTTTAAATAAAATTGCAATTTTTAATATGGCCATTAAAAAAGACAACCGTCCGAGACCGACTTTTTCGCAGATAACGATCGGTCTTGCTTCTCCAGACAGTATTTTGGAGCGCAGTTTTGGCGAGGTATTAAAGCCGGAAACTATTAATTACCGTACTTACAAACCTGAGCGTGATGGTTTGTTTTGCGAACGTATTTTTGGGCCGGTGAAGGATTATGAGTGTGCTTGTGGTAAATACAAACGTATCCGCTACAAAGGCATTGTGTGCGACCGTTGCGGTGTGGAAGTTACTGAGAAAAAAGTGCGTCGTGAACGTATGGGCCATATTAAACTGGTGGTTCCGGTTGTACATATCTGGTATTTCAAGAGTTTGCCAAATAAGATTGGTTACCTGTTGGGGATGAGTTCCAAGAAACTGGAAAGCATTGTATATTATGAGAGGTATGCAGTGATCCAGGCTGGCATTCGTGAAGATAAGGGGTTGAAATCAGGCGATCTTCTCTCAGAGGAAGAATATCTTGATATTGTTGATAACCTTCCCAAAGATAATCAGTACCTGACTGACGATGATCCAATGAAATTCATCGCCAAAATGGGTGCAGAAGCTGTGCACGATCTTTTGCAGAGAATTGAGCTTGATGAATTGAGTTTCTCATTGCGTAACTCCGCAGCGAACGAAACTTCTCAGCAGCGTAAGGCTGATGCACTCAAGCGTTTGAGCGTTGTTGAGTCTTTCCGTGATGCAAGTACAAGAATTACCAACCGCCCTGAATGGATGGTAATGCAATATATCCCTGTTATTCCGCCGGAACTTCGTCCTTTAGTACCATTGGATGGAGGGCGTTTTGCTTCTTCGGATCTTAATGATCTTTACCGCCGCGTAATCATCCGTAACAACCGTTTAAAGCGTTTGCTTGAGATTAAAGCACCTGAAGTGATCCTGCGTAACGAAAAACGTATGCTTCAGGAAGCAATCGACAGTTTATTCGATAACTCACGTAAATCAAATGCGGTAAAGGCTGAAGGTGGACGTGCATTGAAATCTTTGTCTGATGTTTTGAAAGGTAAACAAGGCCGTTTCCGCCAAAATTTATTGGGTAAACGTGTTGACTATTCCGGACGTTCGGTAATCGTTGTTGGTCCAGATTTAAAAATTCATGAGTGCGGACTACCAAAAGATATGGCTGCGGAATTATTTAAGCCATTTATCATTCGCAAACTAATAGAAAGAGGTATTGTAAAAACAGTAAAATCAGCCAAGAAACTGGTAGATAGAAAAGATGCCGTTGTTTGGGATATCCTTGAGAATATATTAAAAGGTCATCCTGTAATGTTAAACCGTGCACCAACACTGCATCGTTTATCTATACAGGCATTTCAACCGAAACTGGTAGAAGGTAAAGCGATTCAGTTACACCCTTTAGTTACTTCAGCCTTTAACGCTGACTTTGATGGTGACCAAATGGCGGTTCACGTTCCTTTAAGCAGTGCTGCAATTTTGGAAGCACAGTTACTCATGCTGTCAGCACACAACATTTTGAATCCTCAGAATGGTACACCAATTACGCTTCCTTCACAGGACATGGTATTGGGCCTTTATTATATAACCAAACCAAAGAAGAGTACGGATACTGAAAAAGTGAAAGGTGAGGGCAAGAGTTTTTACAGTATGGACGAAGTTGTTATTGCCTATAATGAAGGCCGCGTTGATCTTCATGCCGCAATAAAAGTAAAGACCTCGGTTCGTGAAAATGGTCAGCTCATAAAGAAACTAATTGATACTACTGTAGGTCGCGTGCTTTTTAACAGGCATGTACCTGTTGAAGTTGGCTATATCAACGCTTTACTTACGAAGAAAAACCTTCGCGAAATTATCGGGGATATTATCAAAATCACTAACGTTCCAAAGACGGTTAAGTTCCTTGATGAAATAAAAACACTTGGTTTCCGTATGGCATTCCATGGCGGTTTATCATTTAGCATCAATGACCTGATTATCCCTGCAATGAGAAACGAATTGCTTGATCAGGCTAAAGTAGAAGTTGATGAAGTTTGGGACAATTACAATATGGGTCTTATCACTAACAATGAACGTTACAACCAGGTAATTGATATATGGAGCCGTGTAGATACTCGTATTACAGAAACACTGATCCGCGAAATGCAGACTGATAAACAGGGATTCAATTCTGTTTATATGATGCTTGATTCAGGTGCACGTGGTTCTAAACAGCAGGTTAAGCAGTTGGCTGGTATAAGAGGTTTGATGGCTAAACCAAGAAAAAGCGGAAGTTCAGGTTCTGAAATTATTGAGAACCCGATCCTTTCTAACTTTAAAGGTGGACTTAACGTATTGGATTATTTTATCTCTACACACGGTGCACGTAAAGGTCTTGCAGATACCGCCCTTAAAACTGCGGATGCAGGTTACCTTACCCGTCGTTTGGTTGACGTGGCACAGGATGTGGTTATTGGTGAAGAAGATTGCGGCACCCTTCGCGGTATTGCAACCAGTGCATTAAAAGACAATGAGGATGTTATTGAACAACTATCTGACAGGATTGAAGGCCGTACTTCACTGCACAATGTTTATAATCCATTAACGGATGAGTTGATCATTGAAGCTGGGCTTGAAATATCTGCCGATGTTGCGAATTATATTGAAGAAGTAGGTATTGAAACAGTTGAAATCCGTTCTGTATTAACCTGCGAGTGCAAACGTGGCGTGTGTGTTAAGTGTTATGGAAAAAACCTTGCAACCGGTTATATCACGCAGAAGGGTGATGCAGTTGGTATCATTGCTGCACAATCAATCGGTGAGCCGGGTACACAGCTTACATTACGTACTTTCCACGTGGGTGGTGTTGCTGGTTCTGCTTCAGTAGAATCTTCGCTTACCGCCAGGTTTGAAGGTACTATACAGTTTGATGGATTGCGTACTGTTCAAACAGTAAATAATGAAGGTGATAAAGTGCCAATCGTAATAGGCCGTACAGGCGAGGTTAGAACAATGGATCTTAAAAACGACCGTTTGCTCATCACTAATAACGTTCCTTATGGTGCAACACTTGTAGTAAAAGATGGCCAGTACGTTAAGAAAGGCGAAATAATTTGTACCTGGGATCCGTTCAACAACGTAATCATCTCTGAAATTGCAGGTGAAATTAAATTCGACAGCGTTATAGAAGGTATTACTTTCCGTGAAGAAGCTGACGAACAAACAGGCCACCGCGATAAAGTGGTTATCGAAACAAAAGATAAAACCAAGATTCCGGGGTTGATCGTTGAAGGCAAGGAAATGAAAACCTATAACCTTCCTGTAGGAAGCCGACTGAT
>JANXWM010000416.1 GCA_025351145.1 Chitinophagaceae bacterium | reverse complement strand
AGTAGGCAGTATTGAAGCCGGTAAAAAAGCAGATTTTATTTTGCTCGATAAAGACCTTATGAAGGTTGCACAAACAGATATATTGAACACAAAAGTTATTGCCACTTATTCCGGCGGTAAAAAAGTATTTGGTAAATAAATGCAGTTTTTTGAACCGTGCATTTGATATGCTGCTGATCGTTCCTTGCGTCGCACTCTTGTACTGAATAACTTTATGGAGCAAAGCGACGGTGAAATTTTAATTTGAAACAGTGAATTATGCTGAAAGCAACATTCATAGAATTGGCGGATGAATATTCCTGCAACAATGATCTTTCAAAAGAACTTTGGAATGAGATAGAAGTTTCTTATTCCGGCAAAAACAGGCATTATCATACAGCATTACATATTGATAATTTATTGAAAGAACTCACAGCAGTAAGAAGCCAAATAAGTGAATGGAACACTATGCTGTTTTCACTTTTTTATCACGATGTCATTTACAATCCCGCAAGGAAGAATAATGAAGAGAAAAGCGCATTGCTTGCGGAGAAAAGAATGGCAAGTATTTCTGTTCCCAAAGAAATAATTGAAAAGTGTAAGGAGCAGATTATTGCTACTAAAACGCATATTCTTAATTCAGACAAAGACACCAATATTTTTACTGATGCTGATCTTTCTATTTTGGGTAAAGACTGGGATGCTTATTTAAAATATTGCCAGCAGATAAGAAAAGAATACGCCGTTTATCCTGACTTTATTTATACTCCCGGGAGAAAGAAAGTGCTCTCTCATTTTTTACAAATGGATAGAATTTTTAAAACTGATTATTTTTTTGAAAAGTTTGAATTTAAAGCCCGTCAAAATTTGCAAAGAGAGTTTGATGAACTTTAAATAAATATCGGGATTTTAATTACTGATTTTCCCTTCTGCATATAGCATTTGCAGCATGACTGTGCTTGAATTGCTCCGTAGAATTCCTTCAGTACAAGAGTGCGACGCAAGAGAAGCTTCATGCTTATTCAATTGCCTGGTACAAAATAAATAAATATTAATTATAAGGAACCGCCCGGCACCAATGCAGATTCTACAATGAGTTCCTGCATAAATGTGCTTCCTGATAAACAGGTCATCATGCGGGTGAATGCAAGCTTGCCGAGTTTATAGCCACTTGTTTCTGCGTAAGTAATTTCGGGATAATATAATTTGGGTATAATGCCGTTGCTGATGGAGATTACGGAAATGTTTGCGGGTATAGTAAGATGGAGTTCCTGTATGGCTTTCATGGTGCCGGTGAGTATTTCGTCGCTCATGCAAAAGATAGTATCGAACTTATTTTTTTCTGTAACGTGATAAAGTGTTTTTTCCCTTGCTTCATCGTGGCTCATGGCAAAATCTGTAACTAATTTTGTTTTGATATTTGGCTGCTGAAATGCATCTGTAAATGCATCTAATCTTTTTTTTGTAATAGATAAATTGGTATTGCCAAAAAGGCCGAGAACTTTTTTCTTTTGTTTTTTTATGATGGCTTCGGCTGCAATTTTTGCGGCTTGTGTATCGGCAAAACAAACTTTGTTGCAGGCATCAAATGCAGGCACTTTATCGAAGAAAATTACCGGTATATCAAGCTCGTCGAGTTTGAGGAATGGCTTAATATCTGAAGTGGCCGGCGTAACGCAGGCAAATACTCCGCTTACGCGGTTGTGACGACAGATTTTTATATTGTTTAATTCGGTTTCTATATCGTCCCCCGACTGAAGTATCATGAGTGAATAGCCGCTCTTTCTGCATTCTTCTTCTATAGAACTTATAAAGGAATCGTAAAAATAATAAGTTACTGAAGGCACTATAAGTGTAAAGACTTTACTGTTGTTGGTACGCAGGTTTACAGCATAAGTGTTTGGCTCGTATTCAAGGGTGTTGGCAAGCTCGATTACTTTTCTTTTGGTGCGGTCAGAAATATCGGGATGATCTTTTAGCGCCCTTGATACGGTTGAAATACTCAGGTCGAGGATATGCGAAATTTTTTTGAGCGTTGTATTATGTTTCATGCGGCAGTTATAAGTAAGATGCAAAAGTTAGAAAACAATTTTTGCGTTAATAACAATAATAAATTTAGGTATTTACAGTTAAGCCGGTACTTTTTTCTTTTTAAACTCCGAAGGGGTTTTATTTATTACAGTTTTAAAAACTTTATTAAAATAAACAACATTATTAAAACCACATTCGAAACTGGCCTGTGATACAGATTTTTCCTGCTGCAGCAATATGCAGGCATGCTGTATGCGGTAGCGGTTTACAAAATCGGTGAAAGTAATGGTCATTGTTTTTTTAAAATAATTGCAGAATGAAGGAACTGAAATGTGTACAAGCGATGCAGCTTTTTTTATATCGATCTCTTCCTGAAAATGTTTTTCTACATAGTTGAAAATGGTTTGAAGGCGGGAATTATTTTTCATTGATACTGCAGAAAGGGGCGGAGCCGGATTTAGCAATGCGTACTCCTTTGTGGTAGCCATTAAATGCAGTACAGTTAAGAGTTCTATGAATTTTTCGAAAGGCCCCATTTTCAATAATCGTGTTAACTTCTTTGTTATTTTTTCTTTTGCTGTTCCGGTAAAATGGATGCCGTATTTTGCTTTATCCAGCAGTGAGGTAATGGCAGCCATTTCGGGCCTTGTGATGATTGACTGGGTAAAAACATCTTCTTTTATCTGGATAACGATTTCTTCATGCTGGCCAT
>JANXWM010000032.1 GCA_025351145.1 Chitinophagaceae bacterium | reverse complement strand
GAAAGACGCGCCAAAATCGCTTAACCTTAAAGAAAATCCGCAGGAGCTTGCCGATGCCGCTGCAGAAGGTGGCATAAGTTATTTGGTATGTTCAAGTATACCTGTAAGCACATTAGATGAAATTAAAACCGCGGTGGATGTGTTTAGTAAAGCAGGTGAAGCTTGTAAAAAAGCAGGCGTACAATTTGCCTACCACAACCACACCAGTGAGTTTGATGAAGTAGAAGGGCATCGTGCATTTGATTATATTCTTGATAACACAGATAAAGATTTAGTGAAGATGGAATTGGATCTTGCATGGGCCACCAAAGCAAAACAAGACCCTGTTGCGTTATTTAAACTGCATCCCGGCCGTTACCCGCTGTGGCATGTAAAAGATCTTGATAAAGCCACGATGAATCCTGCAGAAGTAGGCACCGGTGTTGTTGATTTTAAACGCATTTTCGATAATGCCAAAGAATCAGGTATGAAGTATTTCTTTGTAGAACAGGATGGGGCACCGCAACCATTGCAAAATGTAACCAATAGTTATAATTACTTAGATAAGTTGCTGCATTCATAAACTGCTTCTTTAATAGTATAAAGGCTCTTTTACAAGGAGCCTTTTTCTTTTTAAATACCATAACAGATGCATGATAAGAAGCATTTTTATGAGCCCGGCTAAAGAATAAATATTAAGCTTTGGTTGCGTCGCACACTTGTACGTTTATATCGCTATTCATCTGAAATAATGTAGACAAGCGTACAAACAAAAGAGCACAAAATAATTTTTGTGCTTTTTTGTTTTTCATAATACAAAATTTTCAAATACGCCAGCGGCGTAACCTGTTTGTAGCAGAAATATGAAGAAGGAGAAAATTGCTGCGGAGCAGCAACCTGTTTAGTTGTATCGTTGCTACACAAATATTGCTTGTTTAAGATTAAGGTGCAGGTTTTAGTGCGTTGGTATCTTAAGCCATGCGCTTTTCGCTAAACCGCACTACTTGTCCCGCTTGCGGGAAGACTCTTATACACAAAGCCATGTCTCAGTCTTGCGCTAACAGCTTGTTTTATATATTGGCATTCTTAGAACAACGGGGATTCATCCAAACCAAACTCCATATTAGCAAGCCGCACTGCACTGTTTTTTTCGCGTTCCTAATAGCCCAAAACGTTTATAAACAATATGCAAAGTTGTATTTGCTCAATAGACTCCTATTCATTATCAATAAAAACTAATAAATTTATAGCGGTAATATACAAGTTAGCAGTAAGGCTATAGGGACAGTGCTAACTTTGAACATTTGAGCTTTGAACCAACCGACAAAAAATAAAATGGCAGAAACAAAATGGAAGGATTACTTATTGAAATCGGGACTTCCTTTAGAGTATGAAGTGAGAGAAATTCTTGATGCACGAAAGTGTCAAACACATTTTGAGCAGTCATACCTTAGACCAGACGAGAATAATATAATCAATGCTTTTTCATACGACATTGGTTCTGCTTATATACCAGAGCTGAATTACTTTGACATGCTCATCGAATGTAAGTATCGTGACCCATCAACTAATTGGATATTTCTTCCTGACTACACAACTGCTTTGGGTGAATTAACATCAACTTCATTCGTTCATGTAAATGACCATTTCACACAGGAATACAAACATCCTTTTAGATTTAATGAAATCCCATCAATTGCTCCTGTTTGTAGCAAAGGAATTGAAATTACAACTGATGGACAGAACCCAAAAAGTATTTCTCAAGCAGTAGCACAATTGAGTTATGCTATGGCAGAGACAATAGTTGAAGGAATGACTGCACAAATATCAGCAGAAAAGACAGGGATAACAGAACAGATTTTTTATCACATCCCTATAATCGTAACAACAGCAAATCTATATCGCTTAAAAGAGAATATAAACATTGACACGATTAGAAAGACAGATAAACTTGAAGACATTTCAACTAAAGAAGATTATTTAATATTAAAAACTCCAAACGGAAAAGATTTGCAGCGTCATAGCTTAAATGTTTTTACAGAATTTATTAATCGTTATGACAAGGTAACACTCAACAAACTATTGAAATCCTATGACAAAGACATTTCCCTCATTTGTTCAGCAATTGCAAGGAGTTTTTGCCCCGAAGGAATTTTTGTCATTCATCATTCAAAGGACAGCAAAGGGTTTGAAAAGCTTTTTGAACTAATGGATGAGTTAGCAATTCCGACAGAAAAAACAATTGCTTTAATTGAAGACAAGAAAAAGAAAAAGGTTCAGATAAAACGTTTGGCGGAATGGAGGCAAACATTGAAAAACTTTAACGAAAAGAGAGCACCATGGAATTAGAAGTTGAGCAATGAATATAAATCGCTTTGAAAGCAGTTCGGGCTCGACTTTCTGTCGGGACCCCATTTTTGGCAAGTTTGGTAGCATGGCTTTGTGCATAGACATACTTCCCGTAAGCGGGGCAAGTTGTGCCTTGATTACCGTAATAAATCTTTGTACCTGATAATGTTGCCACGAAGAATATCAGTACAATTGAGTGACACAACCGGCGATGCCACATGAACTGTAGATCGTCCACAAAAAATTACCTGGCGCAGCTATCCTGCCAGCTTAATCATAAAACTCAAACAGGTATTCATCTTTAAATTCAATGCCAAATAATTTTAGAAGGCTTATATACTCTGTTTTGAATGTTTGTTTTTTATGATGCTCCTTTTGATTTAAAATATATTTGCATACATGATCAATCTGTGATCTTCCATACGAAAATGCACCATACCCATCCTGCCATGCAAATTTTCCATTGATAAAACCTTTATCATTGATCCAGTTGTTGCTTGCTCTTTTAATGTCCTGTACCAGATCAGAGATTGCTATGGCAGGATGTAAACCAATAAATATGTGTATGTGATCAGGCATACCATTAATGGCAAGCATTTTATGCTTGTCATTCTGAACAACAGCAGTTATATATTTATACATTTCATCTTCCCATGCATGTTGAATAAAGTTATGTCTGCCCTTTACCGCAAAGACCAATTGAATATAAAGTTGTGTGTAGGTATCGCCCATGGTTTGGTTTTTAGGTTGCCCCTCCGGGGCAAAGGTTAATACGAATATAATTTTCTACAAAGAGGTTGTTCCTCCGGAACAAGATTAATTGAAATAATATATTTCTACAAACAGGTTGCCCTTCCGGGGCAAAGTGCCCTAAAAATAAAACTTTTCTACAAAGAAATTGCCCCTCCGGGGCATGGATTCTTTAAAAATACAGGAGCGCGTAATCTCTTTGTTTTGAGCAATCATTATTTGTAATAAAAAATACGCCAGCGGCGTAACCTTTTTGTAGTAGAAATACGAAATAAAAATATTGCTGCGGAGCAGCAACCTGTTTGATTTCAACAACGATCAATTTGAATAATGCACGTAAAATGGTAGGGGAATAATTTCTCAGCTTTACCTTATATACCAAAACCAAAAACTTAGTGCAGCTATCAGCATTTATGCTTCGGTAAAAGCTGAATAAAGTTGAGAACGTACAAGTGTGCTACGCAACCAAGGCTTAATAGTATTACTGAAGCTTGGTAAATAAAATAAAAACCCTGCGTTTCTTAACTAATCAATAAAATGTATCTTCAACAATAAACCAGTAATTATAAACTACTATGATGGAACACAAAGCCATTTCGATAAGACCATTCATTGGCGCAGAAAATTTTGAAGTATCGCGGAGCTTTTATCGTGACCTGGGTTTTGAGGAAACAGTTTTATCTCACAATATGTCTGTATTCAAAACAGGTACACTGGCGTTTTATTTACAGGATGCCTATGTAAAAGATTGGGTAGATAATACCATGATCTTTTTAGAAGTAGAAGATATTGATAGTTTCTGGAAACAATTGCAGGCTTTGGACCTGCCTGCTAAATACAAAGGGGTAAGGCTTGTGCCCATACGTAATGAAGCCTGGGGAAGGGAATTTTTTCTCCACGATCCATCTGGTATTCTCTGGCATATTGGGGCATTTACCAAGTGATACACTGCCTGAAAATAGATAAAACTTAAGCTTATAATTGAACTGAACGCAGCAGTTTGCATACGCAACTGCTGATGGTATGGATAGTATTACCCGTTATAAAAATGGTTAAGCATGACGGCGCATGACAGTTGTGTAATTTTCATCTTTTACTTTTACTTTATAAACTTGTCATAATGAAGAAACTGCTCATCTTTTCTGCTGCAATATTTTTATCTGTTGCAGGGTTCTCTCAAACAAACAATACTTCTAAAGACATTGTGTATGCAGGGTTTAAAACACCACCAAACAGTGCATTGCCACGTGTATGGTGGCATTGGATGAATGGCAACATAACTCAGTATGGTATTCGTAAAGACCTTGAATGGATGCATCGGGTGGGCATTGGCGGCTTCCAGAATTTTGATGCAGCGCTTGCTACGCCACAGATCGTGCCGAAGCGTTTAACATATATGACACCGGAATGGAAGGATGCTTTTAAGTTTGCTACAAAGCTTGCAGATTCATTGCATCTTGAAATGGCTATTGCAGGTTCGCCGGGTTGGAGTGAAAGTGGCGGTCCCTGGGTAAAACCTGAGGATGGTATGAAGAAAATTGTGTGGACAGAAACACGTGTGAAAGCAGGTGCATCAAACATTGCAGTATCAAAGCCGCAAGGTGTTACAGGGCCTTTTCAAAACATTGAGTTGCAGCCTGGATTCGGAGAGTCGCCGGAAGATATGAAGCATCCTGTTTTTTACAAAGACATTGCAGTTGTTGCGTATAAATTACCGGAAGCGGATAAATCGTTAAGTGAATTGAATGCTGTTATTACATCAAGCGGTGGCAACTTTACTTTAAAACAATTAACCGATGGAGATTTAGGAGCAAGCAATCTTTTGCCAAGAGATTCAGCTACCGGATTTGGTTGGATACAATTTGCATTCCCTCGGCCACAAACCATCAAAGCCGTAACAATGGTAGGCGGCGGTAATCCCGGTGTGTTTGGAATGGGCGCTGATGCAAATTGTATCCAACCAAATCCGGTAGCTGAATCTCTTGGCAAAAGATTGCTTGCTCCTAAATCTC
>JANXWM010000027.1 GCA_025351145.1 Chitinophagaceae bacterium | reverse complement strand
GGTCGAGTAGGCAAGGGCATTTCAGCCCAAGCCTCTCACAGAACCGTGCTTGAAAGTCTCCCTTCACACGGCTCTTCTCATTGAGTAGTTGAAGAATCTCATACTCTATTGTACTAAACTTAATTATCCCATTTTGCAATGGTTCATTGTTCTTAGCACAAACCAATGAGCTGAACCCTTCGCTCCATCTCCATTACAGAAACTTCTTCACTACTACGATCCAGTCCGCCACTCCACTACGCTTCGGCTTCCTATGGAATACCTTGAATTACATCTTTGATGTAAGGCTTTTCGCACATCGTAGTGGTAGCTTCCCACGTTCCATATAAAAGCCTGTGTAAAATTCCTGCCGCCTCAATGCCGGTTGGTCTGTAACCAGTATGCGGTTTGCCCGTTACAGTCTTTCCTATCAATGTCGCAAGTCAATAGTTTCACCAACAAGTAGTTGTTTCGACACTTCATCGTACGGTTTACTTTCGTTCAGCTCTTTTACACTTACCTGACACCTTTATGATGCCTTTTCCTTCATCGTTCAATACCATCCCGCTTTTACAAGACAGCACCATGAAGTGGTTTACATACTCCTCCCGCAAGGCGTATGTGAAGGATCTGCCTTCATCTCCTATACAACATTGAAAAGGACTCTCCACTTTTCATTCGTGGCACACTGCGACGCAACGGAAGCTTCATACAAGTTCTGCAGCCGGGTAAATAAAAATTATTATTAACCTTAATTAACCTAAAAACAAGATTGCTTAACAAGCACTGCCTGTAGTTTTGATTCAATAAAAAATTTGTATGAAAAAATATCTTTTAGCCGCAGTTATTTTAGCCGCAATGTCGGCCAATGCACAAACAAAAAAAGGAGCCATCGTTTATGAACGGAAAGTTGATGTGCACAGAAGGATGCAGGATGAACAAATGAAAGCAATGGTTCCGCAGTTTCAAACTGCAAAAAGCCAGTTGACATTTGATGGAAATGTGTGTGTTTACAAGGCAATGCCCGAGGACGATAATGCACCCGACCCATTTGACAATGGCGGCGGAGGAAACAGGGTGGTAATAAAAATTGGTGGACCTTCTGATAATGCAGTGATGTACAGAAATTATTCGAACCAAAAATTTCTTGAGCAAACGGAGCTGAATGAAAAGGATTACATTATTGCTGATACCATTAAGCCGCAGCAGTGGAAAATAAGTGATGAAACAAAAACGATCATGAATCATATTTGCAAAAAAGCAACAATGAAAACAGAACGGGGCAACGATGTTATTGCATGGTATACAGAAGATATTCCTCTTCCTGTTGGTCCGGATATGTTTGGTGGCTTGCCCGGCGCAATTTTACTGGTTGATGTTAATAACGGGGAAATGCTGTATACAGCCCGGGAATTTAACGCTACCGCCGATAGCAAAGATTTAGAAGAGCCTGCAAAAGGCAAACATATTACACGAGCAGATTTCGATAAGATACTCGACGATCTGTTTGGCCCGGCAACACCGGATGGCAGAAGAATTATAACGAAAGACAACTGATATAAGCCATCATATAATTACTTTTATTGAGTGAAAATTAAAACATCTGTAAAAAATGTAAGCCGGGTATTAATGATAAGCACGATCGTACTGATCGCTGCTTTTCAGTTTTATTGGTTGAACAGGTTGTATACGGATGAATGGCAAAACCTAAAGAAAGGATCGGACGTGATATTTCGGGATGTTGTTTACAGGTTACAACTGCAACGTTTTAGAAATGATACTGCGATTTTTAAAACTGATATTCCCGATAATCTCTTTGTGTTCGATGTAATTGACAGCGTAAAAGAAAAGTTTATTGATTCCGCAATGAAAGATCGCGTAAGCGGAAAATCAAGGCAGCTAACTATTGCTATACGCAACGGGCACCACGATTCGCTGAATGAGGGTGCAGAAATAATAAACCAAAATTTTGATTCGTTTAATGCGCCTGTGCCTGCGCCGGGAGGAGCTACAAAAATCATAAAATATTTTTCAAACAGTAAAACACTAAACGATTCACTGCCGCTTGAAAAAATAGATTCTGCCTACAAAGCGGAATTGCTTAAAAATGGAATTGAGCTTCCGTTTACAGTAAAAGTTTTTTCAGGTAAAGAAAGTGACCTGCGTAAAACGATCAACCCCAATGAACTGAAAACAAATTTTACGTTTGTGGGTTTATCACAGGGGCATGCATACCAGGCAGCGTTCAGTGAACCTTTTGGTTATATACTTAATAAAATAAAATTACAGCTGTTATTATCTGTGCTGCTTGTTACAATAACATGCGTATCGTTCATTTTCCTGTACAGGAACCTGTTGAACCAGCGCCGGCTTGCGGCTATGAAGAACGAATTTATCAGTAACATAACGCATGAATTGAAAACGCCAATTGCAACGGTTAATGTTGCCATTGAAGCTTTGAAAAATTTCAACGCAATTCACGACCAGCAAAAGACCAAAGAATATCTTGATATTTCTTCATCGGAATTGCAGCGGCTTTCCCTGCTCGTTGATAAAGTGCTGCAATTGTCTATGTTTGAAACAAATGAAATTGAATTGAGGAAAGAAAAATTTGATCTGACCCGGCTGGCAGAAGAAATAATTTTTACCATGAAACTGCAGTTTGATAAAGCAAATGCAAAAGTGGAACTGATAAAAGAAGGAGAGCGGTTTATTATTGATGCGGATAAGATTCACATAACGAGCATGATCTATAACCTGCTCGACAATGCTTTAAAGTACAGCAAAGAAAATCCTCAGATAACAATTAAGATCATATCTCATTCAAACTATATTGAATTGTGTGTTGCTGATAATGGTATTGGTATTGCACCCGAATACAGGCATAAGATCTTTGATAAATTTTTCCGCGTACCAGGTGATGCGCATCACAATATAAAAGGATATGGCTTGGGGTTAAGTTATGTAAGCCATATTGCCAAAAGGCATTTAGGTTTTATTGAAGTTACCAGCGAGCCGGACAAAGGCAGTACCTTTTCTGTAAAACTTCCATATGAAGAAGCTGACGAAATTAATTATGATCGCGGCAGAGTAATAAGAAAAGTGAAAATATGACCATTAAAGTGTTATATGCAGAAGACGAATTGTTTCTTGGCAAAATAGTGAAAGAAAGCCTGGAAAGCCGGGGCTTTACGGTAGCGATGGAAAGCGATGGTGATCTTGTACTAAAAAAGTTCAGGGAATTTGAACCGGATATTTGTGTGCTCGATATCATGTTACCTCATCGCAATGGTTTTGAAATTGCGGAAGATATCCGCGCTGTTAATGATGATACCCCCATCATTTTTCTCACCGCCAAAACCCAAACCGAAGATGTAGTAAAAGGTTTTAAAACCGGCGCTAACGATTATATACGCAAGCCGTTTAGTATGGAAGAATTGATTGTGCGCATTGAGTACGCCCTGCGCATTAATAAAAGTAATAATTCAGAAAGCCTGCCGGATGTTCTTGGTATCGGTAAGTATGAATTCAATCTTCATCGCCAAATTTTGCGGATAGGCAACGATGAAAAAAAGCTTTCTTACCGTGAAACAGAATTACTAAAATACTTATGGCAAAACAGGAATAATATTATTGACCGCAGAGAAATTCTCAACGCTATCTGGGGTAATGATTCTTTTTTCAACAGCCGAAGTCTGGACGTGTACGTCACAAAACTTCGGGGGCTGCTTAAAGCAGACCAATCAGTTGAAATATTAACGATAAAAGGGGTTGGTTACAGATTTTTAACGGCCTGACTTTCTTTTAATTCATCTACATTTTGTACCCAGCTTTCGGAATATATGGCACCGCCTGTTGCGTCGCACTCTTGTACGTTCCCGTCATTGCGAGGCTTTGCGAAGCAATCTCTTGCCGTGCGTTTTTATTATGCCA
>JANXWM010000024.1 GCA_025351145.1 Chitinophagaceae bacterium | reverse complement strand
AGAGATTACTACGGTATCAAATCCAAAAATAAAACCGGCCAGTGCCGCCACTACAGACCAGAGAAGCAGTTTGTTATTATTCATAGCAAGTATCGTTTTGATTAGTTTATAAACATACGAAAAACATAATTCATCTTCATAAACTTTACTTTATTCAGTATGGTTATTTTTTAACAGCGAAAAATAGCAGCACTAATATAAAATTTCATTGTGTTATACAGACACACTAAAATCCCCAAACAATTTATTTGAGTATATTACATACAAATTGCTGCCTTATGTTTATGAGAAAATTTATCATTGCCGCTGCGCTGTGTATCAGTGTTCATTTTGCATCTGCCCAAAGGATGGACAGCACTTATGCTGAAAAATTAGGTTACCCCAAAGGCTCCAAAGTTTTAATACTCCATGTAGATGATGTAGGTATGAGTTACGATTCTAATGAAGGTGCTATCAACTCTATACTTAATGGTGCCGCCACTTCGTGCAGCGTAATGATGCCCTGTCCATGGGTGCCTGCATTTATACATTATATGAAACAGCACCCGCAGATAGATGCTGGCCTGCACCTTACCTTAACTTCAGAATGGGGTGGCTACCGCTGGGGGCCATTGGCCGGAAAGGCTGCCGTGCCGGGGCTTACAGACAATGAAGGCGACCTTTGGCCTTCTGTGGCAGACGTAGTAAAACATGCAACCGCCGATGAAGTTTCAACCGAAATAAAAGCGCAGATAGACCGTGCAAAATCAATGGGTTTTGAACCTACACATCTCGACAGTCACATGGGTACTTTATTTGCTTCGCCTGCTTTTACGGAGGTGTATATAAAAGCAGGAATAGAAAATCATATCCCGGTAATGATGCCCGGCGGCCACGATATTTTAATTGCCAAACAAATGCATTCATCCGATGCAACCATACAGCAAATGCGCATACTTGGTAAAATGCTTTGGGATGCAGGCCTGCCCGTACTCGACGACCTGCACAACGAAACCTACGACTGGATAATACCCGACAGCGTAAAAGACAATGACCTAAAACTGCAGCGCTACAAAACACAAAAATATATTGCCGCACTAAAAACATTAAGGCCGGGTGTAACCATGATGATCATGCATTCTACCGCAACAACAGAAGTGTTTGCACATATCTCCGACAGCGGCCCGGTGCGCAGGGGCGACATGCTTACCATGATTGACCCAGCATTTAAAAAAGCACTCGACGATCAACATATTATAACCGTTACCTGGAGAGAGTTAATGAAACGCAGAGCAGCAATTCAATAATTTTTTTGAGCCGGGCTGAGGAACAAGCATAAAGCTTTCCTTGCGTCGCACTCTTGTACGGTTGGATTATATATTGGGCTTTTACCGAAGCGTAAATGGAAGCGTAGGTGTTGGTAAGGCGACCAATACCAGGAATATATTTTACTCAGTTAGAGTTAACCGCTCTATATCAAAGATGGATATTTCTTCAACCTTACCATCTTCAGTTTGCAAAATCATGTAGTCCGGTAAATTGTCAGGCGGTGATGGAAGAATATCTTTTACTGTACAATGAAAAGAACGTTCTTTACTATCACAAATAAAATTTCTTCCTATTATTTCTTGTTTGTAGTCTTTCATTCTAAAAGTTAATAGCTGAGAGTTTGGATAAAATTTCATTGACAATTTTTTTTGATTTCTGTATAAGCGTTAACATTACCCAACTCTCCTGATTTTGAAAGGTCTTGACAGCCACCATCTTTATTTCCAATTTTAATTTTTGCCAATCCTCGAAAGTAATAAGAGTTTTGATCAGGTTTTAATTCAATAGCTTTAGTCATATCGTCAATACATTTCATATAGTTCCCCAATTGAAAATAAAGTTCTCCTCGCGTATCCCAAATAAACCACTGATTTGAATTTAAGTCGATTGCTTTGTTTACAAGTGGAAGAGCATCATTATATCTTTTTAGCCTAACTAGTGTATATGCTTTGTTGTTATAAATAGTTGCCATGTCATTATTGTCTGGTGGTATTCCTAATTCAATTATTTTATCATAGTCACTCAAAACTCCATAAAAGTCTTGTAATTGCTCTTTGCATAATGCACGAAAAAAATAAGTATTTGGGGTAGGTTTAATATTAATTGCCCTAGTATAATCAGCAATACTCTCTGAATAATTTTGTAATAGATATTCAACGTAACCTCTCAACTCGTAAGACTTCCCTGAATTTTCTTGCTCTATTAATTTATTAGCAAGGTCTAATGCCTTTATATAATTTTTGTCTTTTAAAGTCTGATTAATCTGCTTTTTTAAATCCCTAATATTATCTTTTAAATTTTCTGATTTAAATGTCGTGTCTGATTGTTCTATTTGCTTTTGATATGTTCCATCTTCTATTTGTGAAATCCACTCTTTAAGGTTAACATCGGCGTTAAGTTTTACTGCCTTTTTAAAGTACATTAAGGCAGTACTGTAATTCCTCAAATTTAAATATCCGTTTCCTATGAGCATTATAAATTCAGGGTCTCGCGGATTTACTTGTAAACCAGCTTTAGCAATATCAATACATCCCTGATAATTACCTGCTGATGATAATTCAAATGCTTTTGCCTTTGCTGCCTTTAAAACATTTGCCAATTCATAAATGTCGCTTAAATTTATTTTGTGCATATAATCTATTGGCTCGGCAGAAGCGGTCTTATAAGCTTGTTTATCATTAGAATAACCTTCTTGCAAACCCATTTCAAAGCCACGATTATAACCATCTTGATAGCTATCCATTGCTTCGCCAATTTTTGGGATTGGAGGAATAGGAGGTATAGGTTCTATACATGCAATACCTTTCTTGTAACAATAGCCTTTTTTATAACCAGTCGAAAAGCCTCGGTTATAACCCATTTGTCCAAAGGAATTATAAGCTATTACTATAAGTACCGCTATTAGAAATGAGGTTTTCATAATATTTCTACCAATCAAATATAGACGAACAAAACTCCTTCACCAAAAAAACCAAGTATCGCTTACTAACACTTTTACAGTGCGTTTTTTCAAAATTGATACTACGCAAATACGTTTTTTTCGCTTCAATCTACGCTTCTATACAACTCCTAAGCAGCGGCAGCCTTTAGTTCAATGAGTTTACGTTCATAGAAAGCTATTTTGGCAGTTCTTTGCTTTTCCTGGTACGCCTTTAAATCCAGCGGGGTAAATATTTT
>JANXWM010000023.1 GCA_025351145.1 Chitinophagaceae bacterium | reverse complement strand
TAAAAACACTTGCTGTAACTGCAGCCGGAATAAGTGTGGCCCCGCAACTGTTTGCCGCAAAAAAAACAAGGCCGCTGGGGGTTCAGTTGTATACCATCCGCGATGCCATTGCAAAAGATGTTACCGGTTCGCTGCAACAATTGTCTAAACTTGGTTACAACCAAATTGAACTGTTTGGCTACAATGGAACTTTTTTTGGTAAAACGGCAAAAGAATTTGGCAAACTCTGCGGCGATCTTGGTTTAAAACCAATCAGCTCGCATTATATGTCTGGCCGCACTACCAATGCGCCTGCTACCTTAATAAACGGCTGGCAAAAAGCTATAGACGATGCTGCCGAATTAAACCTTGAGTATATGGTTTGCGCCTGGTTGCCGCCTGCCGAAAGAACGCTGGATCTTTTTAAATCGTTGCCGGAATTACTGAATAAATCTGCCGAAGCCTGTGGTAAATCGAATATCCAGTTCTGTTACCATAACCACGATTTTGAATTTCAAACAATCGATGGTATGTTGCCTTACGATATGATTATGAATAACACAGATAAAGAAAAAGTAAAACTTGAACTTGATCTTTACTGGGTAAGCAAAGCAGGCCATGATGCTGTGGAATTATTTAAGAAAAACCCTGGCCGGTTCCCGTTATGGCATGTAAAAGATAAAGATAAAGCCACGGGGGTTTTTGCCGAAGTAGGTAAAGGAGATATTGATTTCGACAAAATTTTTGCAGCGCGTAAGCTTGCGGGCCTTAAGCATTGGTTTGTAGAGCAGGATGTTTGCAAAGGCGATCCATTCGACAGTCTCGCAATAAGCAAAGGTTATGTTGTTGCAAAAAAATGGTAAGCAGTTAAATTTTCAAATCGTTTGTATAAAGTAGCCTTAGTGCTACTTTTTTTATTTCAATTCTTCTTGGCCTGGCAACAGAATATACATGAAGCTTTACTTGCGTCGCACACTTGTACTTTTAGATTATGAATCAACTTTAAACAGCCTATACATCAACTGCACAGTTCAGGTTCTAAGTGTTTCCGCTGCTTCAATGTAAACTCAGCATTATTCTGTTTGCACAATGGCACATTCTCAAATTCATGTATTTTCGCAGCGCTTTAAAAAATTATTGTATGAGTAAAATAAAAGTGGGCCTTGTTCAAATGAGCTGCACAGCAGATAAAGCAGCAAATTTTGAGAAAGCCATCAATAAAATAAAAGAAGCTGCAGCTTCAGGCGCACAGATCGTTTGCCTGCAGGAATTGTTTACGTCACTTTACTTCTGCGATGTGGAAGATTACGACAATTTCAACCTGGCCGAAGCTGTTCCCGGTCCATCCACAGATATTTTGAGGAAACTTGCTGCAGAACTTGGTGTAGTAATCATTGCTTCGTTATTCGAGAAAAGAACACAGGGAATTTATCACAATACCACTGCTGTGTTAGATGCAGATGGAACGTATCTTGGCAAGTACCGTAAAATGCATATACCGGATGATCCTTCGTATTACGAGAAATTTTATTTCACCCCCGGCGACCTTAGTTATAAAGTTTTTAAAACAAAATTTGCCACAATTGGTGTGCTTATCTGCTGGGATCAATGGTATCCCGAAGCAGCAAGGATCACTGCTTTAATGGGAGCTGAAATTTTATTTTATCCAACTGCAATCGGCTGGCACAAAACGCAGGATGAAGCCACAAATACGGAGCAATATAATGCATGGCAAACTATTCAATGCAGCCATGCTATAGCAAATGGTATACATGTGGTAAGTGTTAACCGCAGCGGGGTTGAACAAAATGGTCACATGAAATTCTGGGGCGGTTCTTTTATTTCCAATCCTTTTGGAACAATCCTGTACAAAGCTTCTCATGAGGAAGAAGAAGTGCATGTTCATGAACTCAACCTTGCTTCATCAGACCGCTACCGCACACACTGGCCATTTCTCCGCGACAGAAGAATTGATTCTTATCAGCCCATTACCAAACGTTTTATAGACGAAGATTAATATATTCATGGTTCATAGTTGATAGTTCATATAAAAGCTATCTCAGTTATAAACCGTGAACCATAAACCATGAACTATTTACTATGAATGCTTTTCCTAAAGACCTTGGCTATTATTTCCCTGCAGAATTTGCAAAGCATACTGCAACATGGCTTAGCTGGCCGCATAAAGAAGCGTCATGGCCGCAGAAGATACATACCATTTTTCCTTATTACAGCCAGTTTGTAAAGGAGCTTACCAAGAGTGAAAAGGTTTGCATCAATGTAAACAATGATGCGCTTAAAGCCTTTGCTGTAATGCATTTGCAGCATGCTGATGTAGATTTGAGCAAAGTTGAATTTTTTATGCACCCAACAAACGATGCATGGTGCAGAGATCATGGTCCGGCGTTTCTCATAAACCCGAACGCTGCACAAAAAAAGGTGATTGTTGACTGGAACTATAATGCATGGGGTGGCAAATATCCACCCTACGATCTTGATGATATTATACCAACACGCATTGCAGAGCATTACAATATTCCCGTGTATTATCCGGGCATTGTTATGGAAGGCGGCTCTGTGGAATTTAATGGAAATGGAACGGTGCTTACATCAACAGCATGTTTATTGAATAAGAACCGTAACCCGCATTTAAATCAGTCACAGATTGAAGCATATCTCCGCAATTATTATGGCATTGAACAGGTGTTGTGGGTTGACGAAGGCATTGTTGGCGACGATACTGATGGCCATATTGATGATACCGTTCGCTTTGTAAATGAGGACACGATATTAACCGTAATAGAAGAAAATAAAAGTGACGAAAACTATCCACTACTGCAACACAATCTTAAACAGTTGCAGCAAATGCGTTTAGTAAATGGCAAACAACTCAATATTGTTGAGCTGCCCATGCCCGATGAACTTATACATAATGATCAAAGGCTCCCTTGTTCTTATGCAAATTTTTACATAGCCAATCAAGCGGTAATTGTGCCAACTTTCCGCTGTGATAAAGACGATAAGGCGCTTCAGATTATTCAAAGCTGTTTCCCGGATCGAAAAGTAGTGGGCATAGATTCAGTAGAAATTATTTGGGGGCTTGGAAGCTTTCATTGTCTTAGTCAGCAGGAACCTGCGGTATAAATTTTTTGAGCCGGGCTTTTGAATATAAATGAAGCTTTACTTGCGTCGCACTCTTGTACTGCAGGAAGAAAGGCAACAAGGCAAAGAGGCAAAGAGTTTTTCTATTGTTCACTGTTCATTGCTCAGTAAAGTTCCAAACGTACAAGAGTGCGACGCAAGAGGTGATGCCATATAAATCTTCTGCTGGGTTACTAATAATATAATAGACGGTTTAAACTTTTAATAAAAGCGTATTAAATAAAATATTTTAAATTAAAAGATTGACTGTGGCTTTTTACCAGTACATTTGCAGCGTTAATTTGAGTTTTACAGTTAAGTGAATGATTTTTCTGCTAAGCGTATTACAGCTAATAGTTAGTCTCCTTTACGTCTGTTTTGTCTCAAGTATTTTTATTTTTTTTAATTATTAAGCATGAACATTTACGTTTCAAATTTAAGTTTCGCAGTACAAGACGAAGACTTAAGAGGTTTTTTTACAGAGTATGGTGAAGTTACTTCTGCCAAAGTTATTATGGACAAGTTCACTAACCGTAGCCGTGGCTTTGGTTTTGTAGAAATGTCTGATAAAGACTCAGCAGAAAAAGCTATCAAAGAACTTGATGGTGCTACCGTTGACGGTCGCGCTATTAAAGTTAACGAAGCAAGGCCTAAAGAAGACCGTCCTGCAAGGAAGCCTTCTTTTTCCGGTAACAACAACAGCCGCTGGTAGCAGCTACTCAACAGTAAAAAACTGTTACAATATTGAGGGAGTTCAGAGATGGGCTCTCTTTTTATTTGTGCCATATCCAACAACAGATTTTTGTAATTTTAATGTGCAATTATTTCTCATCTCAACTACAATCTAAATTGCTTACTATGGATATCGCCAAAGAATTTGAAAGAACAATTGAAGTAATAAAAGAACTGGACAATTATTTTTTTACTGCTAATATACGGGCCCGGTTTACAACACTGCTTCAATCGCTTGAACATTTACAGAAAGACTGGAACAATAAAAAGATCACAGATTCTGCCGCAACTACAGGGCTGCTAAAATTACAGCAAGAATTTATAGTAATTTTTACATCTGCATCGCCTGATGCTGCAAAAATGATTGCGCTTAAAGGGTTTTCTGAAAGTGAGATTATTACAAATATCCGGCATGAATTGTACCCTGTAAAAGGTGCCCCAACATTTTGGCAAAACCTTTTGCCACATATCAGCAATCTTACCGGAATTAAAAACCCGGAAAGTTATCTCGTTAAAAGTGAAAAATCCAAAGGGTTTAGTTCTTTTATCAATAGTATAAATCCTTTTAAGAACAAAAATTCGTTTAA
>JANXWM010000791.1 GCA_025351145.1 Chitinophagaceae bacterium | reverse complement strand
AATGACGGGAACGTACAAGTGTGCGACGCAACAGAAGCTCAATTCATATTCCTCAGCCTGGTTCAAAATATTTATTCTTCTTACTCTTCTCCATTCCCCCCTTTAGGGGATGGGGGTTTTTACCTCATTTTTAATGTTAGTATCGAAAGCATTACGCACAGGATTGTTACAATCCAGAAACGTATTGCAATTTTATTTTCGTGAAAACCTTTCTTTTGATAATGATGGTGCAGCGGGCTCATTAAAAAAACACGCCGCCCCTCGCCATACTTTTTCTTTGTGTACTTGAAGTAACTCACCTGTATCATTACACTTAATAATTCTATTAGAAACACACCGCAAAAAATTGGGATGAGTAACTCTTTGCGTACAATAATTGCAAGCGATGCGATGATACCGCCGAGTGCAAGGCTCCCGGTATCGCCCATGAAAACCTGCGCCGGGTAAGCATTGTACCAGAGAAAGCCGATACATGCACCCACAAACGCACCAATGAAAACAGAAAGTTCTGCGAGGTTTGGTATGTACATGATGTTGAGATAATCTGCGAATTTGTAGTTGCCGCTTACATAAACAAAAACGCCAATTGCCGCACCGATAATAGCACTTACGCCTGCAGCCAAACCATCAAGTCCATCTGTAATATTTGCACCATTAGAAACTGCAGTTACAATAAATGTTACAATAAGTATGTAAATAATCCAGGTATATTTTTCGGCGCCGTCGCCCATCCAGCTGATAAGTTTGCTGTAATTGAATTCGTGATCTTTTACAAAAGGAATTGTTGTGATAGGTGTTTTTACTTTTACAAAGCGGCGGTCAACACCATCAATTTTTCGTACTACAATATTGGTGTCTTTTGCAATCTTTTCACCCTGTTCCAACGTTGCAGGATTTTGACCCACGATCTCTCTTTCTACTGTAACGCTGTTGCTGAAATATAAGGTTGCGCCAATGATAATGCCCAGCCCAACCTGGCCAATAATCTTTGATACACCTGCTAAACCATCGCTGTCTTTCTTTTGATATTTTTCGCCTTTTTGTTTTGCATTTTTTCTGGCCTTTATTTTTAAGTAATCATCAAGGAAACCAATAATGCCCAGCCATACGGTGCACAGCAGCATTAAGCGCACGTATACTTTATCGATATCCGCAAAGAGTAATGTTGGAATAATAATGGCCAGCAGGATGATTATACCGCCCATAGTTGGTGTTCCTTTCTTTTCATTCTGACCTGCAAGGCCAAGATCACGCACTGATTCGCCAATTTGTTTTTTGCGCAAAAAGTTAATGAGCCTTTTGCCATAAACCGTAGTAATTATAAGTGACAATACTATTGCCATAGCAGTACGAAAAGTGATGTACTGGAATATACCTGCACCGGTAAGGTTAAACTTTTCATCGAGCCATGTAAATAAATAGTATAGCATTTTGGTTTACTGTTTCAATTTTTTATTTCTGCATCAACTCAAACATTTCTTTCAACACTGCTTTATCATCAAAGCTTTGATATTCGCCATTAATAATTTGATATTTTTCGTGGCCTTTGCCTGCGAGTAAAATGATGTCTTCTTTATTTGCAAAACTTACTGCCGCTTTTATTGCTTCCTTCCTGTCGGCAATGGAAATTGATTTTCTTTTTGCCGCGCTGTTAAGGCCAGCCTGCATATCTTTTAAAATTTCTTCAGGATCTTCACTGCGTGGATTATCGCTGGTGAAGATGGCTTTGTTACTATAGTCGCAGGCAATTTGCGCCATTACAGGGCGCTTGGTTTTATCTCTTTCACCACCGCAACCCACAACTGTTATTACCTGCTCGTAACCTTTGCGCAGTTTTTTTATTGTGGCCAGCACATTTTCCAAAGCATCGGGTGTATGGGCATAATCAATAATGCCGATAATGCGTTCGCTGCTGATGATATAATCGAACCTTCCTTCTGCACCATTAAGCATACTTAATATGCGCAATACTTCTTCTTTGTTTTCGCCAAGGCAAATGGCTGCTCCATAAATTGCCAATAAATTATATGCATTGAACTCACCAATTAAACGAAAATGAACTTCTTTATCGTTGACAGTCATTATCAAACCGGTGAGTGCGTTCTCTAAAATCTTTCCTTTAAAATCTGCAAGCTGTTTAAGGCTGTAATAATATTTTTTTGCTGTAGAATTCTGCAGCATTACTGTTCCGCGTTTATCATCAAGATTAGAAATAGCGAAGGCATCTTCACTTAAATTATCAAAGAATGTTTTCTTTACTTTAATGTATTCATCGAAGGTTTTATGATAGTCGAGATGATCATGTGTTATGTTGCTGAACAATGCGCCTGTAAAATGCAAACCTGTAATACGATGCTGGTGAATGGCGTGGCTGCTGCATTCCATGAATACATGTGTGCAATGTTCACCGGCCATTTGTTTGAGCAATGCATTTAAACTTATTGCATCGGGTGTTGTATGTGTTGATGGAATAATTATTTCTGCAATTTGATTTT
>JANXWM010000772.1 GCA_025351145.1 Chitinophagaceae bacterium | reverse complement strand
CTGCAAACTTTACCGTGCTCAGCAAATTGCCTGTAGCGCTCGATAGCATAACATCTCCATCCTGCACTCCCACATTATTGCAGCTTGTCTTTCAAAAAAATATAAGCTGCGGTTCGGTTGCTGCAGATGGCAGTGATTTTAAGATTACCGGACCTTACCCGGTAACGGTTGCATCTGCGAAAGGCAGTTGCAGTAATGGCCTTAGCGAAACCATAGAGCTCCAGCTTGCAGAACCAATCGTGCATGAAGGAACATACACTGTAACACTTTTATCAGGTACAGATGGTAACTCCATAACTGACGAATGCAGCCTTGAAACACCTGCTGGTTTAACCCTTGCGTTTAATGTAAAAGATACAGTGAGTGCAGCATTCACTTATGATATTACTGAAGGTTGCAGAAGCGACACGGTGCATTATTTTAATGCTGATGATAATGGTAAAACAAACTGGAACTGGCGCTTCGGTAACAACGATAGCAGCACCACTCAAAACCCGGTTATTGTTTACAGCAGCTTTGGTGATAAAACCACAGAACTCATTACCGGCAATGGTTTTTGCAGAGATACTGCGGAGGTAAATTTTCATCTTGATCACGATTCACTGCGTGCAGCATTTATCATGCCTTCGGAGTATTGCCCCAATGACCTGGCTTATTTTAAAGACAGCAGCGAAGGAAATATAACGAACTGGTACTGGCAGTTTGGAAATGGTTTTACCAGCAACCTGCAAAGCCCGCTGCCGCAGATTTATACGGCATCAGGCAGTGATCGTTTGGTTCCCGTGCAGCTCGTTGTGGAAAGCGATAAATCCTGTTTCGATACAACCACAAAATATTTAAAAGTCGTGAACAATTGTTACGTTGCGGTGCCCACTGCATTCACGCCAAATAAGGATGGCCGCAACGATTACCTGTATCCTTTAAACGCATACAGAACCAGTGATCTTGAGTTTAGAATATTCAATAAATTCGGTCAGCAGTTATTTACAACTAAAGACTGGACACGCAAGTGGGACGGGAGTTTCAACGGCACGTTGCAGCCACCCGGCGTATATGTATGGTTCCTTCAATACACCGATACACAAACGGGCAAAAGGGTATTCAGTAAAGGAACTACGGTATTATTAAGATGAGTTTTTTTGAGCCAAACAGCAGATCATTTTTCATCGTTCCTTGCGTCGCACACTTGTACGATAGCATATAATTCAGCTTTCAACAGCCAATACATCAGCGCTTCATCAACCACTCTTTAAATGCTTCAAACGAAGCGGGCATCACAATACTTTTTTTCTCTTTGCCCTGTAAGTATTGTACACTTTCAGGGAACGGGATTTTTGTGTTCGTTGCTTCTTCTACAGTATCGGGAAACTTAACAGGATGCGCAGTTTCAAGAAAGATACCGCCACCAGCCTCCCGATGAATCGGGACAGGCTCTGAAGGGGAGTTGAGATGCGCTCTGCTATTTAAATATTGATTCAGTGCGTAATAGGCAACAGCGCCATGCGGATCGAGCATGTAGTTGTGCTGTTCATAAACATTTTTAATTGTTGCCGCTGTAGTGGCATCGTCAATGCTGTAACTGCTCAACACATTTTGTAATGCAGGCAGTTCGTTATTAAATAGTTCAAGTATGCGCACAAAATTGCTCGGGTTGCCTACATCCATTGCATTGGAAATGGTTGCAACAGCCTGCTTTGACTGATAATTTCCTGTTTTCAAAAATTCGGGAACGGCATCATTTGCATTGCATGCTGCAATAAAATGTTTCACCGGAAGGCCGGATAAATGCGCCACTAATCCTGCACAGATATTTCCAAAATTTCCACTCGGTACACATATCACCGGCGGATGTTCCTGCTGCCATTGTCGGTATGCAAAGAAATAATACAACTGCTGTGGTAGCCATCTTGCTACATTAATAGAGTTGGCAGAAGTGAGTGATAATTTACCCATAAGATCAGCATCCATGAATGCCTGTTTTACGATAGCCTGGCAATCATCAAAATTTCCTTGCACTTCAAGGGCTGTTATGTTTTGTCCGCAGGTGGTAAGTTGCAGTTCCTGTATGGGGCTTACTTTTCCTGAAGGATAAAGTATAATAACTTCCACACCATCTACACCGAGAAAACCATTGGCAACAGCGCCGCCGGTATCTCCGGAAGTTGCTACCAGCACCGTTGTATGGTGATAAGCATGGCGGTTAAAATAGCCAAGGCAGCGGCTCATAAACCTTGCACCTACATCTTTAAATGCAAGTGTTGGCCCATGAAACAATTCAAGTGAATAAATATCATCGGTTACTTTAACCAAAGGAAAATCGAAGTTGATGGTTTCTGCTACGATCTGCTTCAAAACATCATCAGGGATGCTTTCGCCGATGTATGGTTTCATTACAATAAATCCCAGTTCTTCCTTTGAATAACTGCGGATATTTTTAATGAAACCTTTTGGCAGTTGCGGTATATGTTCGGGAAAGTATAAGCCTTTATCAGGTGCTTGTCCGCGAACGGCTGCTTCTGCAAAAGTTACTTTAGGTGATTGATGATTGAGGCTGTAGTAAAGCATGAGTGAATTAATAATTAGTAATTAATAATTAAGGTGGTTGTTAGTGTTGAATAGTATTCCAATTGTACAAGTGTGCGACGCAACGGAAGTTTAATAGTAGCAATACAGATTGGCTCATAAAATTATTCGCCTGCAATCTTTACACCTTGCTGATTAATGGTTGTAACATGCGTGTGATAATCGATGCCAATCTTTGTAAATACACCTTCCATTTCTTTTGCTACAGCTTGCGCTGTTGCTGCATCTTTACTGAGCATAAAAATACTTGGGCCACTGCCACTGATACCACCGCCTAATGCGCCTGCATCTTTGCTACGCTTCTTTACTTCATCGAAACCGGGAATGAGGATGCTGCGCACAGGTTCTATAATTACATCTTCGAGTGAACGGCCAATAAGATCGTAATCGCCTTTGAGTAAACCAGCAACGAGTCCGGCGATATTACCCCACTGTTTAATAGCATCTTTAAGCAAAACTTTTTGCCTTAATATCTGGCGTGCATCTGAAGTGCGCACTTCTATTTGCGGATGCACTACCGTAACGTGTAAGGGCGGCGCATCGAGCCTTACAATATCAAGCGGATGAATGGAACGGATGAGTGTAACACCGCCATAAATACATGGTGCAATATTATCGGCATGTTTAACACCGCTGGCAACTTTTTCGCCAAACATAGCGAAGCGAACAAGGTCTTCTTTTGCAAAACGGTTATCTAATAAATGATTGGCAGCAACAACAACTCCGGCAGCGCTTGCTGCGCTGGAACCTATACCACTGCCGGGTTTTATGATTTTGGTGGATCGTATAACAAACCCATTTACATCTGGAGTTTCTTCCATCAACGCAAGCATAGCTGCGCCGCTTACATTTTTTTCCGGATCGGTTGGTAAATTGTATTCATCATTGTTGAAAATATGAACGCCAGGCTCATCGGTGATCTCTACCTCAAATTCATCGCATGGTTCGTTCAATGCAAAACCTAAAATATCAAAACCGCAAACCATATTGGCAACAGTACCACAAGGAAAAGCTTTTACTTTCTTCATTATTAATTGTTCATTATTAATTGCCAAATTGCCTTACACCCTTGCTACACGAATAATATCTGCAAACACACCACTTGCTGTAACATCAGCACCCGCACCTGCACCTTTAACCACGAGAGGTTGTTCTGGGTAGCGTTGTGTGTAGAATAGTACAATATTATCCTTTCCGTACAAATGATAAAAATCTGAGTTTGCGG
>JANXWM010000747.1 GCA_025351145.1 Chitinophagaceae bacterium | reverse complement strand
ATAAACTTCTTTGTAACTAGACCAGTTTAATAATACATCCCAACGTAAACCACTTTTTGATTGTATGGGTGTACCATTGATGGAAATTTCACCACCGGTTCTTTTGGTTTCACCACCGTTGGTTGTAAAGTAACTAAGACCACTTGTTTCTGATAAATACTGATTAGAAATATTCGGGCCATCCTGATACTGGAAATAAGTAGTGCTTAATCCTAAACGGTTGTTTAAGAAACGCATATCAAATCCAAATTCATAGTTACTTCTTGAAGAAGGTTTTATATCAGTATTAATAACATAGTTAGGTGCATAAGCTTCTGTCTGGTTGTTATAACCGGGTGTTGTTGCATAAGGAGGTGTAGAAAGACTGTAGTTAGGCCCGTCATACGGAGTATAATAATTATTTCCGTATCCAACAGGGCTGCCTACTCCAAGGCTCTGGAAAGAAGTACCAACATAAGCACTCGTCCCGCCACCTTTTACATTCGCATAACTTCCCCTTACTTTAAGAAAAGTAATTGCTTTTGGCAAATCGATATAATCAGATAATGCCGAACTTAAGGTAACTGAAGGATAAAAAGCTGAATTACTATTAGTTGGTAATGCAGAAGTTTTATCAACACGGCCTGTGGTTGAAATAGTGAAATATTTTTTATAGGTAAGGTCTACCGAATAGTATGCACTCAATAATAAAAGATTAGACCCATAAGAATAAGAACGGATTGGCTTGAGCGTATTGGCGAAAGTATATACATTCGGTATAATCAATTGATCCGTGCTGGTATAACTTGAAGTGAACTTCATATTTCTCTCTGAACCACCTGCAAAGGCGCTAAGAGAAAAGCCACTGTTTGCAATATTCTCTTTGTTGTACCTAACCAGTAATTCTGTTGTATTTTCCCAAAGGTCACGACGATCTTCGCGGTAGTTACCGTGATTATGTTCATCACCATAAGGGTGGGCAGAGAAAGGCTCCTTTTCTGTTCGCAGCAGGTTATAAGTTGTTACATTGGATCGAAGCATTACATCTAAGTTCTTATTGATCTTATAAGTAAATGCAGCCCATCCGTAAAGGTCATTTTTATAATGTCCCCTTAACCACTCATAACTACTGAAATAAGGGTTATGGTAACGTTTATATTCAACGAAATTTGACTGTATACCTTCCTTACCTGGTTGCCAGTAATTGATAATATTAGGGTCAAGCACATTCCAGTCAGCCCCCGTCCATACATCAACATTGTAGATAATACTATTTGGGCCATATACCGCATCAGGAATATTTGGTGTAAACTGCCGGTTATAGTTAATATTAGCCTCTACTTTAAATTTATCAGTAACATCATAGCTTCCTAAAATATTGAAATTAAGTGTATTGATCTGTGTATTGGGTGTTATACCTGTTTGATGTGCGTTAGACACAGACATACGTACACTTGAACGGTCGTTTGCCGTAGAAAAACTGATGTTATTGGTGGTTAATAAACCTGCCTGTAAAAAATTCTGTAGATTATCTTTACCACGGGCAACCCATGGAGTTGGCTCTATATGGCCAGTATAAGTTTGACCATTGGGGAAAGTTGTTACATAATTTTTAGTAGGATCGTAAGCACCATCATATTGCGGCAATAATAGTCCTGCATCAAGGCGTGGGCCCCACACATCATAGTCTTTATCGTTTACGCCCGAACCTGTACCATTGCTGTTATAATCACCAAAAGCATATTTTTGGTTATCGCCGCCGCCATACTGGTTCTGCACTTTTGGTATAGCAATAAACCCTTTATTAACCTGGGTACTGCTGTTTACTTCTACAGTAAAACCTTTAGTATTCTTCTTACCACGTTTTGTAGTAATAAGTATGGCACCATTAATACCACGGCTGCCGTATAAAGCTGCGGCTGTTGGCCCTTTTAACACCGTGTAAGTTTCAATATCATCAGGGCTTATATTCCATGTATCAGAATTAATTGGAATACCATCTACCACATAAAAATTAAGTGGCGAGCCGCGTAATAAAACAGTTGGCGAAGCCAGCAATTCCTGGTTAATACCAACGTTTAAACCAGCCACTTTTCCAACCAGTCCATTTAACGGGTTAGATTCACGGGCTTTCAATAAATCAGCACCCTTTACTTCCTGTACGGAATAACCTATACGTTTGGTTTCTTTCCTGATACCCAATGCAGTTACAACTACATCACTCAGGTCTTTTGCAGCAGCAGTTAATACAATTTCCAGGTAAGTATTAGCTTTTACTTTTACCTGTTGCTCTTCGTACCCAATAAAAGATACAGTAAGTACATCCCCGGCCCTGGCCTGAATAGTAAATTCTCCCTGGGCATCGGAAGCTACCCCCTTAGAGGATGTTTTATTAAAAACAGAAGCAGAAGCCACCGGGCTTTTTGTTGCAGCATCAGTTATTTTACCGCGCAACTGAAAGTCCTGGGCAATAGCCCCCATAAACAAGAAAAGGGAAACGCATATTATAATGCACCCTTTTTGCCAAATGTTTGTTCGCTGATTCATAAAGTAGTTAGTTTGAAGTTGTACAAAAGTATTCCACAAGGAAAGCAAAAATGGAAACAGGAAATTAACAAATTGTAAAGTAATTGTAAACTTTTTTTTATTAATTCTTAATTAAATACAGAAATACTAAACTTTTAAAATTTATATTAACAAAATAACCTGCAATACATTAAAGCCAATTATGAGCCGGGCATATGATTTCATGGCATCGCCTCTTGCGTCGCACACTTGTACAGCAGGAATTTTTGAGCAACCGAAAGAAAGAAAAAATAAAATGCAGAAAATTATTTATTAAATATATAAATGAAACATTCACAGAAATCCATCTGTACCCTAATTAATAAAAATACAATATTGGAAAATAAACCGGAAATATATAAGATATACCCATTTTCTGCTGTTTAAATTTAATCATAAAACTGGATATAAAAAGTTTAACCAGAAAAGGTTTGTGTGTAAACTCTTATTAGAAACTAAAAGCATAACATTACTGAAGCAAGGTTTATTCCTCATCAAAAAAATACACTACCAGCATTTCAAAATGCCCGTTACTTAAACATTTAGTGTGGTGCAGTTTTCGGGCATCATAATAAAAGGAATCGCCTTCTTCCAAAATGTATTTCTTATTGTCTATGGTGTATTGCATTCTGCCCTTTATCATATAATCAAACTCATGTGCTTCTGTAGAAACAAACCCTTTACGTGCATTTTTTTCCTGTTTATATAATACTACATCCACAAGTTTGCCGTTGTGTTTAAAAGATGTGATGCGGTAATAATATGTTCCTTTTGTATATTCTTTTTCAAAACGCTGGTGCTGATTTGCTTTTATTATTAATGGGGCTTCACTTGCATCTGTAAGCAGTTTATCAAAAAAATCATTCAGGTCAACATGCAACGATTTAATAATACTCAGCAGTACAGTTAAAGAGGGAATAGTACGGCTGTTCTCAATCTGCGATATAAGCCCTTTTGTAACGCCCACTTCCTTAGCCAGTGCTTCCAGTGTAATTTTTTTCTCTTTTCTTTTTTCCTTAATACGGTTACTGATCTGGAGAATGATATCGTTACTCATGTGGCAATTTTTAGAATTGAGAAGCAAAATAATAAAAGCACAGCATTAAGGGTATTATGTTTTTTTAACTAAAATCAAAAATTAAGGACCTGAAACAAAAACTAATTGCCGAAAACCGCGATGCGCTTCTATCTACGCTTAGGTAAAAGCTGAATAGCGCATTTGAAAGTACAAGAGTGCGACGCAAGAAAAGCTCAATAGCATTCCTGGCTTGTGGCCCCCAAATTATTACTCCAAATAAAAACCCCGCTCATCTTTCAATGAACGGGG
>JANXWM010000721.1 GCA_025351145.1 Chitinophagaceae bacterium | reverse complement strand
TGCTAAGCTCCCAGCTCATATCTTTTTTCCCCCGAAATGCTACCTGAGAATAAAAACCTTTTAACGAAACAGACCCGGATTTTTTTATTTGGTTAGAAATAAGAACGGCTGCACTTCCATCTGCAAAAAGTAAACTGCTGGCGGCATTATCCTGTGTATATTCTTTTTGAAAATGGAGGGTGCATAATTCAGTATCCGCAATAACAACATTGGCATTGGGAGTTGTATCGCAAATCATTTTTGCAAGCTTTAAAGCATGAATGGCAGCATAACAGCCCATAAAATTTACTGAAGTGCGGAAGATGTTAGGGGAGAGGTTCAACACTTCTGCGAGCTGCAGATCTAGGCCCGGTGCGCTCATTCCTGTGCAGCTTACTGTAATAAGATGTGTTATTGCAGAAGGTTCAATAATACCGGCAATGCATTGATGAATGGCTTCAACTGATAAGGCAAGTGCTTCTTTATCAAATATCTTCATCCGCTCATCGAGCGAAGGAAAAGCAGCTTCTTTGCAGCGCGGAATAAAATCCCATTCAGCTTCGGGCTGGCTATAGTCATCAATAACAGAATATCTTGTTTCTATACCGCTATGATTGTACAGAAATGCGAGCTTGCGGTGTTCTGTGGCATCAAGATCGTACACTTTCGACATCAGTTGAATAATATCCTGCTGCCTGTGACAATACTTTGGTACCGCAGTTCCTATTGAAATAATCTCAGCCAATTTGTTGTAATATAATTAATGTGATAAAAGCAAGATTGGTGCAGGTGCCCGCCAGCATATTCATACGCATCGTATTTTTAAAATCTGCCATCAATTCGTTTTTCCATACCTGCAACATCCACCTTATAAAATAAACGATAACAGGAACAAAGAAGATTTGCAGAATAAAAAAAGAAGTCATTTTATTTTCATGTAAGTAATAAAAGAACAGTATTGAAAATGCTATGGCATACATCGCTGCACAAAAAAGAAAAGTTCCCCTTTTACCCAGCAGCATACTTATAGTTTGTACCCCATCTGCCTTATCGCTTTTATGCTGATAAATTTGCGTGATGGGGTAAAATCCACCAATTAAAAATGCTGATGCTGCAAGGCCCTGTAGAGGAATATCTACATCAGGATTATTACTGGCCGCATAATACACCATTGCAAAAATCAATGCGCCCTGATTAATTATTACAGTCATATAGCCAAGCACAGGAAATCTTTTTAAACGTATGCCCCTGTAGCTATACATTCTTGAACAAAGAATGTACAAAACAAAAGCCATAGCAAACTGCCACGAAATAAGAAACGAAAGAAGTGTGCTACAAATGTCCATTATTACAGTTACGATCAATAATTGTTTGGTAGGCTGCATAGGTTTTTCTATGCCGCCAATACTCTCTGTATCCCTGTCCATATAACTGTTGTAGCCATTGCTCGAAGGATAAAGCAGTACATGAATTAAAACAAATGCAATGGCTGCATTAACCCAATCAATGTCTTTTACAAAACTTAATGCAAACCAGAACACAGGCATAAGAAAATACGAAAACTTAAAGCGTAGCAATTGTATGGTAGAGCGTTGCAGCAAATGAATAGATTAATAATCGCAGTATTAAAACCAGAAACTTAAATACTTCTCAATGTAAATAAATATCTGCAATGTATAATGAAATGTAAAAGGAGTGCTGTCTAAAAGTGCACTCCTTTTCCGAAAGTCTTTTTATTGTATTTTTTTTTGACCGAACTTTTATTCTTTACTCATCGCCTCTTGCGTCGCACACTTGTACGTTCGGAACATTATTCAGCAACTAACGCAGCCATCAAAAAAACTTAATTACCCGCTGCTGTTTTCAATTTGTCTTTAAAAACTTTTTCAAACTTTTCAACTTTAGGCACAATCACAAACCTGCAATACATTTGATTTGGGTTGGTATTATAATAATCCTGGTGATAACCTTCTGCTGAAAAAAAGTTTTTAAACGGTTCAATTACTGTTACAATGGGGCTGTTAAACGCCCCGCTGCTGTTCAGTTCATTTTTGTAATGTTCAGCTTTTGTTTTCTGTTCTTCGTTGTGATAAAATACAGCGCTCCGGTATTGTGTTCCCACATCGTTGCCTTGCCTGTTTAAAGTTGTTGGGTCGTGTGTTTTCCAGAACACTTCCAGCAGCTCATCGAAAGTAACAATGGAAGGGTCGTAAATAATCTGGCAGCATTCTGCATGGCCTGTGGAGCCGGTACAAACCTCTTCATAAGTAGGGTTTACAACGTTGCCACCACTGTAACCACTGATTACTTTTGTTACGCCTTTCAGTCTTTGAAAAATTGCTTCTGTGCACCAGAAACAGCCTGTGGCAAAAGTGGCTGTATCGAGCTTTACGTTTTGTGTAGATCTGTCTTCTGTAATATCCATAGTCTGACTTTTATGTTCTGCGCAGGAAGTAAGCGATAAAGCGCTTATAAAAACACTACCGATCCAGTTGATCATATGTTTATTTTTTGTTTGTGCTTTCATGTACGCAATTAAATTTTTTTTGTTTGCGTAGCCAAGTTAATTAACAATTTGGTACAATTTTAAGCAGGGCTTAAGTTTTACTTTAAATTATAAACCCGCCTTTAAAAAAATACAGCGACCCTGCATGGGTATTGCTCATTATATAATCCGAACGTACCAGAGTGCGATGCAACCGGTGCTTCATTCATGTATTTATGCATGGTCAATAATTGTATTGGTTATTACGCATGCAGGGTTTATACCTTACAGGCAGGCTGCCCTGAAATTGTTAAATAATTTTATAATTTTCAGGATAATTGCTGCAACCGGAATTTATGAGGATATTGCTTACTTTATAATTTATGAAAAATAAGTTTTTTAAATACGGCACATTGCTGCTCACCTTAACCGGCATTATTTCCTGCGAATCTAAAAGCCAGTTTCTAACTGCGGTCAATAATAAAAGTTTGTTGTGGGAGGTTTCAGGGAACGGCCTTGCCAAACCCGTTTACATTTACGGCACCATGCACCTGCTTTGTAAGGATGATGCTGCACTGAGCCCTAATTTAAAAAAGATAGTAGCGCTTGCCGATGAAATATATTTCGAGATCGATATGGACGATCTTGGCCAGATTTTAAGCGGTTTTACACTGGGTTCAATGAAACATGATACCACGCTTAATGCCCTGTATTCTGACACTGAATACGAACGGGTGCAAGCCTTTTTTACCAAGCATGGTATGGGCATGCAACTGCACCTTTTTAACAAAATGCAGCCCATGCTTATATCTGCACTGGTTTACCAGGCAATACTTCCATGCAGCGCAACCGATGGAATTGAACTCGGCATTATGCAGCTTGCACACCAGAATAAAAAGGAAATTAAAGGGCTTGAAACTG
>JANXWM010000656.1 GCA_025351145.1 Chitinophagaceae bacterium | reverse complement strand
AGCATGTGCGAGCTGTACAACGGCCTTCCGTTCTTTGCCATATAAGCTTCGCCTGCAGTTAACAAACCATCAATCCATGGCAACCATTTTTTTGCGGCATGGTCTGTATGCAATATTACAGGCACACCGTAATATTCAGCCACATTGTGTACATGCATAGCACCGCTAACGCCGCCAATAATATTGGCCTGCAGTTTATCGTTGGGCATTCCTTTGCCTGCAAAAAACTGTGCCCCGCCATTGCTGAACTGTAGAATAACCGGGCTGTTTACTTTAGCAGCCGTTTCAAGAACTGCATTCACCGAATCGGTACCTATTACGTTAACTGCAGGAATTGCGAATTTGTTTTCCCTTGCATCGTTGTACAATGCTTCTAACTCATCGCCAAACAATACACCGGCTGTATACTTTGCCATTTTTGTTGCTTTTGGTTTTTTAATTTATTTGGATGGCGAAGATAGTATTTTAGGGCTTTATTTTTTTGAGCGAATATTTTGAACCCCGCAAACGCACTGCTATCAGGGATTACTCCACGCCATAGCGGGCACTTATACATTCTTTTCAGCAGTTAACAGCCGTTTGTTTGTAAAATAAAAAAGGGAGTTATATCATGCGTATAATTGCAGTAAACAGGATACTTTTAATGAATAAATTTTTCGATAAATAAATTAATCACTTCAACCAATATCAATATAATGATGATCCACTCAAGCACCACGCTGTTGCGGTATTGCAGCAGGTCTTTAAATAAGTCAAGGTTTTCTTTTACAATTTGCAAGCCCTCCTGTATGGTTCTAAAACGTGCCTGAAGATCGAATGTTTTCTTAAGGCCAATATCGAGTTTGTTCAGGTTTTCATGTTCCCATGTTTCTTCGGGTGAATCAAAGATGTACAGGTTTTCGGCGATCCTGTTTTTAATGTTCAGCGTTCTGCCAATATATTTTTTAAGGTTAATGCCGCTAAGGTCAAGCTTGCCTTTTTTCTCCAGTATCTGTGTGTGATAATTTGTTTCCTCCAGCAGAATATTCGTTTGCTGATCGTAATGATCAAGTGCCACGCTCTGCGAAACATTCAGCATTATCAGCCGCAGTATTTCAATATCTGTTTCTGTAATTTCAATTTTATTATAGCCCAGTTTAATTTTGGGGGCATGGGTTTCAATATCAAATTCTTCACTCAGCCTTTCGTTTAAAAGGTTTCTGCAGTAAGGCGAGATTACCTGTATAAAAGCCGTCATCTCTACTTCATTGTGATTTAAAAAACATACAATGCCATATTTAAAAACATAGATCAGTTTTTCTTTATCAATGCTGTAAAATAATTCTTCAGAGTCTGCATAATAAATCTCTGCCGTAAAAACTGCTTTAAAAGATTTGATATCTACGCTGTCAGCAATTTGAAAAGCCAATACTTTAAGCATAATGATGCCCTGTTTTAATGTTAATATAAATCACTGATTAAAGTTACTGCATAAAAATTGAGGGTTGTAATTTTTGGAACCGGGCATTGGAATATCTATGAAGCATTGTTGCGTCGCACACTTGTACATCCTGATTAAATATTGGGCTTTTATCAAAGCGTAGAACGAAGGGTACAACACTTACAACGGCAGTACCTTAAACAACAGGTTTATTTTTCAGCGAGTTCTTTTATTTTGGCGAGCACAATATTCCATCCTCTTTCTAAGCCTGTATACCATTCCAGGCTTTTAAAATTTGTTTGGGTCAGGGTTAGCTTTGTTTTGTTATTTATTTCTGAAATTGCATAAGTTATTGTTGTATAATTTTCGGGTTCATCTTCAGTATTTGAAAAAGCAGTCCAGTAAGTATATCTTAATAAATGATTTGAATCGAAATTGAGAATATGGCCTTTGTTTCTAAATTCCTTTCCTTCGTAATAATGAATAAAAACTATTTCACTTCCAGGTTGCCAGGTTGTTAACGTTTCAGCGCCGGTAAAATATTGCGCAATCATTTCAGGATTTATTAAAACGTTCCAAACTTTTAAAGAGGGTGAATTTATATCTATAGATTTTGATATTATTAAATCCTGGGGCATATTGATCTTTTTATTTATTTGTGCATATTGAATGAGTAATATGTATGCTGCTTCTCTACTTTTACCTGACCAACAAGGCTTTGCTTCGTTAAAAGCTCATTCCTAATTCAACCGTACAAGAGTGCGACGCAAGAGGCGATGCTATGAAAACCTTCTGCCAGGTTCAAAAAAAACTTTCCATTGCAGAGATGCAGTGCACAGGAAAAACTGCCTCATTAGCTTTCTAAGGATTGATCATAATATGTGCCCTGTATGTACCGGGGTTCATGATCCATGGCATGCCCTTACCGGATGGCCTGTCAGGCAAGCCTGTACTTTCAACCGTTGCATAAGCTATATAAATTACAGAACGTAAATATCCATTTGTTACTTCGCCCGTTGTTGCGTTAAAATCTTTATCTTCTGCAGAATAAACAAACATTACCGCAGGTTGTTTGGGCATTTGCAGTGTGCCTGCCTTTACTTCTTTTTCACGTGTATCAAATATCTGCTGGTCATTCATGCCTTGCTTTCTCAGTTCACGGCGACGTTGCATAAAAGGCTCCAGGCCTTTAAAATAACATGCAACAGAAAAGGCTGGTTGGCTGGGATCGTCGGCAACACAAATCAATTCATTTGTGCCTTGTTTTAAAAGTATAAATTGTTTGTCTGCAGAATAGCCATAAACCGTGCAGCTGTCTCTCTTTTCCTTTGGTGCAGCTAATAATGCAGATTTTATTTGTATGTCTGCAGAGGGTACATTATTTTGAGCATAAGATTGCAAACAAACAGTGATTACTGCAATAAAAAGGAGGATTGTTTTCATTTGAATTCGTTAAGGTTGTAATTTAATTAAGGATACAAAAAGCAAGGCTTGTTAAAGATAGTAATTTTATATTCCATTGTAATAATTCGCTTCCCGCATATTTCTTCGGTCTTTAGTCTTTGCTGTACACGCGGCAAAATAAAAATATAAAAGCAATTTTGCTG
>JANXWM010000400.1 GCA_025351145.1 Chitinophagaceae bacterium | reverse complement strand
AAAGCTTCCGCTGCTTGGGCAACGGTTCAATAACAGGCGTGCCTGGTACATGAGCATATCGTCGCTGCAGGGGCGGGGGCGGTTTACCCAGTCTTTTAAAATGCCGCTGCTTATTTGGTCGGTTAATGCAGCAGTTAATGCAAAAAAAACGATCCAGGGCCAAACCTTCCAGCCGAAATTATAGAAGGCAAAAAGAATGAGAAAGAGGTACAGTGGTGTCCATGTGCTTGCTTCGCGCCACCATGGATAATTGCTGTCGAGAAAAGGGCTTGTCCAGTCGTTGTTGATCTTTAGGAACATCCAGGTATCCCACTGTTTAAACGAACTTAAAAGTGAAGACCAGAAAGAAATATTATTGCCGTCTAACAAAAACATACAGTTAAATTAAAGTAAGCGACCCTTCGCATTATTAAATTATTAAATTTGCCGCTTATGAATAAATTGAAAATACCAAGATACATTCAATGGATAGTATTGACGGGAATTATTTTTTTATTATTAATGAGTTTGCTTCGGCTTGCGCTGGTGCTTAGTTTTAAAATACCTTCAAACAGCATAACGCCGTTTTTTAATGTGTTTGTACTGGGCATGCGTTACGACCTGCGTGATGTGTGTATTGCTTCTTTGCTGGTCTTTATTTTTGGAACCATACCTGCCCTGCACCCTTTTGAAAAAAAATGGGGGAGGCGCACCAGCTTTATTATCTGGACTGTTTTAATTGTTGCTTTCGCACTTTTTTATACCATTGATTTTGCTAACTATGCTTACCTCTCTCAAAGGTTAAGGGCCAACCTTCTAAATCTTTTACAGGATACAAAAACTTCACTGGGGCTTGTATGGGAAAACTATCATGTAGGCTGGATTATACTCGCTTTGATATTGCTGGGTTCGGCACTGCTTGCATTGGTAAGAATAACTTATAACATTGTTTTATCACGGCAAAAACTTACTACCAAACCAAGCCGTATAACCTGGAGCATTGTGTTTTTTCTTTTGCTTGCTATGGGTATTTTTGGAAAGTTTAACCAGTACCCTTTGCGCTGGAGCGATGCATTTAGTTTTGAAAATGATTATGCCGCTAACATTGCCTTAAATCCTTTTCAGTCATTTTTCAGTTCGCTCGAATTCAGGCATGCATCTTTCGATCTTGATTCAACAAAGAAAGCTTATCCGTTTATGAGTGCTTATCTTGGTGTTGATAAACCAGACAGCAATCAACTCAATTACGAAAGATTTGTTATACCAGCGCCGGACTCTTCAGCTACGCAAACCAAGCCTAATATTGTATTGGTTATTTGCGAATCGTTTAGTGGCTATAAAAGCTCCATGTATGGCAACCCCTTAAATACTACACCATACTTTGCGCAGTTGTGTAAAGAGGGTATATTTTTTAACCGTTGTTTTACGCCATCTTATGGAACTGCACGTGGCGTGTGGGCCACTATTACAGGCATACCCGATGTTGATTTCATCAATACATCGAGCCGTAACCCGCTTGCCGTGGATCAGCATTCTATCATCAATGATTTTACCAACTACGATAAATTATATTTCATTGGCGGAAGTACAAGCTGGGCCAATATCCGCGGCCTGCTTACCAATAACATTTCGGGTGTTCATATTTATGAACAGGACGATTACGACGCACCCAAAATTGATGTGTGGGGTGTAAGTGATAAGAACCTTTTTCTCGGAGCCAATAAAATAATGGCCACAAAGCAAAAACCTTTTTTCGCGATTATTCAAACATCCGATAACCACCGGCCTTATACCATTCCCGACGATGATAAAGTTGAATTCAAAACCAGGGTTGTTCCTAAAGACAGCTTAAAAAAATTCGGCTTTGAAGATGTGGATGAATACAACGCTTTTCGCTACACCGATTTTGGTTACCAGAAGTTTATGGAAGCTGCAGCCAAAGAGCCTTATTTTAAAAACACGCTTTTTGTTTTTGTAGGCGACCATGGCATACGCGGCGACGTGGGTAAAATGTTTCCAAATGCATGGACGGATCAGTTATCCTCCGAGCATGTGCCGCTTTTATTCTATGCGCCTCAAATGCTGCAGCCAAAAGAATACGCTTTCAATGCTTCGCAAATAGATATTTTACCTACCGTTGCTGGCATCTGTAAAATACCCTATCACAACACTGCAATGGGCCGCGATCTGTTAGATGCGAAACGCCTTGCAACAGATGCCAATAAACAAAACTGTGTGTTTATCGTTGATCCTGACAGCAAACGCATCGGTGTGATAAAAGATAATTATTATTTCAGCTATGGCGCAAATAACAGCAGCCCGGAAAAAATAATGAGCGTATTGAATAATGATAAGATTTTATTAACCGATTCGCTCCATGCAAAATACCGGGCACTTACCGATGCATTTTACCAAACCGCCAGGTACATGATACTCAACAATAAAAAGAAATAATTTTTTGTACCCGGCAATAGTTTTTCATGGCGGCATCCTTGCGTCGCACTCTTGTACTGTTGGGAAGTGAATGAGCTTTTACCGATGTGGAGATTGAAGCGGAATATTTTAGAAAAATAGAAACCAAAAGATTGAAATAAAAGTATCTAATATGCTGCAACAATGTTTTTTTAACCTAAAAGATTCATATCCATTCTTTGCAATATTGTACTTAAAGAAGCAAAGTACGTAACGACTCGAATTGCCATTTTAAAAACCGACCTAAACCCACAACATCGGGGAAAATAGTGCTGGCCGTAATGTCCATTTCCTCGGCAAGGAATTGCACAGCTTTGCTTTTGCAGGATGCGTCGATAATAACACGACAAAACATTGGAGGTTGTTCACCGGTTAATGTAAAGTTTTTATGCAAATCATAAATTAGAGGAGCATGGTCAGAAAATACACTTGTACTTACTGTATGGTGCGCTGCCTGTTCCTTCATTCGCGGCGTTATTTTTGGATCGAGTTCAAAAACAAAACTTTCGGATCTGCGCATTAAGAGAGTAGGCTCGGGAGAAACATACTCACTTTCGTTTAATAGATTAATAAGTGAAGAATCTTTTACACGCTGTTCCTGGAATATATTTCTGTTGTAATAC
>JANXWM010000562.1 GCA_025351145.1 Chitinophagaceae bacterium | reverse complement strand
CTTGGCAAGCAGCTTTCTTGCCAATATTGGTAACGATAATACCCAACTCGGTATCTACGGAACAACTCAGCCTTTTACAAACGGAGCATTGCCACCCACACCGCATATCATGAAAAAAACAGTGGCGGCTACCACTACAGGCGGAACGCTAAATGTAAAATTTAGTGTAAGGGCGCCGCAATAATTATTTCAGAAAAAAAATTAAGTGCAGTTATAGTTGTGTAAGCTGCTGCTATTAATAAGAACAGTAAGTAGTTAGAATATTTTAATGATGAGCCGAACAGTATTGCTACTATTAAGCTCAGTTGCGTCGCACTCTTGTACGTTCTTTTCTCTATTGGGGATGGTGCAACAACTAAACTAAATATTGCGTCCTTTAATTAATAATTTAATACAGCCAACTGCTGAACAGGACTGCACCGGGAGCTGCTCAACAGAATTACTACAGTACAAGAGTGCGACGCAACAGGCGATGCCATGAAATACCAATGCCGGGTTCATAAAAAAATAAATGCTGGTAATGAAAAAAAATCTCGTCTCACTAATTGTTTTATTAGTTATGGCAAACTGTGCCAGCGCCCAAAATGTGGTAAGCTGTACTTACTGGTTCGACAATAATTTTTCGGCTGCCACAAGCAAGAATACCAATGGCAATTTGAATACGGCTATCAGCACATCATCTATAAATCCCGGGCCGCATACGGTGTATTTTTATTTTAGCGACAATAATGGCAAACGCAGCAGCATAAGCGCCAGCAGCATTTATAAAACCAGCAGCAGCGTAGATAGCACCGGCATGGAATACTGGTTTGATGATGAATTTAATAACCATCAATGGGTAAACCTTGCAGGCACCGATTTGAATAATATAGACCTTAACAGTGTAAGCATTACAGGCCTTGATATGGGTAACCATACCATTAATGTACGCTTTAAAATAAGTGGTGGTATGTGGAGCGGCATTACTGTAGCATCGTTTACAAAAACCAGTGGTGGCAATGGTTCTGGCACTCCACAGGCAGAATATTGGTTCGATGATATTACTACCGCAAAACGATCAGCACTGGACATAAGCAATATTAATAATGTTGATATTAACCCGCCGGTAACAAACCTTTCGTTAGGGTATCATATTATTTATACAAGGCTGAAAGATGCAGGTGGTATATGGAGCAGTGTGAATGCAACACCATTTGTAAAAAACAGTGTACCCGGTGGCGCAAGCACTTATGAGTTTTGGTTTGATAATAATTTTACTACAAGAAAAAAAGTAACTATTACCAACGCTTCGGGTATAAGTAATAAAATAAAAGTTGATACGACAGGCCCCGGCTTGCATAAAATTAATTTCAGGTTTCAGTTGAATGGAGGGTTATGGAGTGGCATTATTACAGATACATTCAGGAATGCAGGTACGCCCTGCAATATTACCAACCTTACAGCAGGTGAAGCTTTGGATGCAACTACTTATTTATGCGAAAACGATATTATACTGCATACGCAGGATGGGGCTTATAATGCAGCAACGGCTATGCAAAGAAAAGACCTTGCAAAAATTGCATACAGGGCGCTGTTTGGCGTGTACGATAACCCGGTTTTATCTGATTATTTTCCCAGCCCATATAGCGACCTGCAGTTGCGTAACACAAGTAATGATTATTATTTTTCCGCCGCAAAGGCATTGAGTTATGTTGACTATGGGGATGGCATAGCGCCTTTTAACCGCGACAGGATAAATTTTTATCCTGATGATAATATTGCAAGAGGCTATGCATTGAAAGTATTTTTAGAAGCGTATAATATCGCGGTAGATACCACATTGCCCAACCCTTTTACAGATGTAATAAAAGGCCAGGAGATATACGGCTACGTAGTTACAGCCGCCGCGTATGGGTTGATACAAACACCAAGCAATGGCGGAAGTACTTTGTTCAGGCCTTATGATAATATAACAAGGGAGGATGCATTTCTTATATTGTACAGGATGATGACCACCAAGAGCAAGCCTTTGGTTACGAACAATGATTTTTACAAGCCTTTTGATATAAGTCATTATGCCGGAGCAAACGGGGCGGGCATAGACCAGGGTAACTTTAATAGCTATAGTGAAAACTGTTTTAATGTAAAAGGTGTACCATCCCTCGATTTTTCTTTTACTTACAGCGCAGTAAATACAGAAATGCCGGATGAATTTTATAACAAGGCCGATGCTGCCAATAAAACACTATACAACCAGCGGCCAATGGGTTTTGGGTGGAACCACAGTTATAATGCTTACATAGTTATTGACCGTGGGCTTACTGTAGCCAATTCTGATGACAGGTACGAGCTATTCTGGCCTGGCGGCGGGTTGCAGGTGTTTAACCCCGTTACAAAAAAATATATAAGCCTGGGGGTATATGATGTGCTTACAGCAAACAATTATACCAATCCTTCTACAATAAGTATTGTTACAAAAAGTCAGATTACCTACACGTTCCAACGTATAAGCGGCAGCACTTATACGGATATTTTATTGCTAACCTCTGTAAAAGACAGGAACAATAACACAGTATCGCTAACCTATGAAAATGGCTTTAGTGGCAGCAGTGCCGTAACAATGAAACGCCTGAAACAAGTGAATGATGGCAAAGGAAGGAACTTTACATTCAGCTATTTTACAAACAGCAATTTAGCCAGCAGTGTTACCAGTAATGCTGGCAACATCGTACGCACTGTAAACTTTAACTACAACAGCAACGACCTCATTATTTATAAGAACCCCAATGGCGATACCACCCGTTATGCTTACATCAATGGCGTTGGGCAAAGCCACCTGCTGCAACAAATAAAGTTACCAAAGGGCAAAACCATTGATAATACGTATAGCCGCCGCAAACTTACCAGTACGCAATCCAGCGGCAAGTATAACACAGCAATAAATACCATTAGTGATTTTTCGGAAACAGGGAGCAATATACAATCTACTGTTACCGAAATCAGGGATGGTAAAACACTTAAAAGCAATACAACCCTTGATGCAGCAACAGGAATGCCTGTAAGCAGTGCAGGGCCGCAAGATAATACTGCGGTGGAATACG
>JANXWM010000520.1 GCA_025351145.1 Chitinophagaceae bacterium | reverse complement strand
GCCGAATTTGATTTGAGGCTGTACGATGGCACAGGTGCAGATGGTATTGCATTTTGTTTTCTTGATGTGCCACCAAGTGGTTTTGTAGCCGGCGGCGGACTTGGCATTCCCGCTGCAGCCAATGGGTTAAAAGTTTGTTTTGATACATGGAACAATTGTTTGGCCTGGCCAAATTATAATGTGGCTGTTCCTAAAATTGAAATAAGGTGGGGGCCGGGTTACAGTTCAGGGGGAATTGAAGGGGAATGTTTGGGCTTGCCTACAAGGGATAATACTGATGGCAAATTATCTTTTATACGTTCATCAGTTTATAATCACGTAAAAGTTGAATACAATAATGGTACCATTAATGTATATGTGAATGATGTATTGTATTTAAGCGGTTACCAGCAATTTAATTTCGCCGGCTATTTGGGGTTTACATCGAGTACAGGTGGCTTTAATGATAACCAGTCAATAAAAAATGTAATCATCTACACTGAAATGCCGCCTTCGTTTGCGGGTAATAATATAAGTGTTTGCCCGCATGATAGCGTAGTGCTGGGAACGGTTGCAAACAGCCAGTATGTTTATACCTGGTCGCCGGCAGCAGGGCTTAGTGGTGCCAATGTATCCAATCCATCATTGGCATTGGATAACACAACAGGAAATGTTTTACTGAAACATTATTTTGTAAAAACTGCTTTTGCCTCTAACTCAGGTTGCGCATCTGTTGACAGTGTTGATGTAACAGTTAATCCCAGTCCATTAGTTGATTTCAACGTGCCGGTTGTTTGTTTGCCAAACGGAAACACAGTTGTTAAAAACAATACGGCTATACTGGATGGAACGCAAAGCCTGCTGCAATACAACTGGGCCTTTAGTGATGGGGGGATTTCTGTGGAAACTGACCCTGCCCATGAGTATAAAGATCCGGGCAGTTATACTGTTAAGTTATTGGTTAGTTCGAATAACGGATGTAAAGACAGCCTTACTAAAAACATCCTGATTAACCCGCAAACGAAAATGACCATTACCACGCAAAACGAATTTTGCCAGGATACTGCATTACAGTTTTCCGGGTTGGCTAATGGTGTTTTGCCGGTTAATAAATGGCACTGGGTTTATGGAGACGGCGGGGTTGATTCGCTACAAAATACTTTACATACTTATGCTGCAGCCTATACTTTTGAAGTAAATCTTTTTTCAACAAGTACAGAAGGCTGTAATTCAGATACAGTAAAAAAGCAAGTGATCATTAACCCGCTACCCACAGCAGGTTTTTCGTATAGCGGGCTAAGGTGCATCAATCAAACAATCAACTTAAGGGATACATCCAAGGCAAATGTTGGAAATATTACAAAGCAGACATGGGATTTTGATGACGGCACTTCATTATCCGGAGGCAACATAAGCCATACTTACCTGGCGGATGGAACCCATGCAGTAAGGCTTACTGTGCAAAATTCAAAAGGCTGCAGCAGTAAGCCATTCACCCAAAACATAGTCATCAATCCTTCGCCCAAAGTAAATTTTGGCCTGCCTGCAATATGCCTTGGCATCAATGGATTCTTTGCAGACAGCTCAACCATTAAAGACAATACTGAGGGGCAGTTTACCTGCAAGTGGAGTTTTGGAGATGGAGCCGGCTCAAACTTATCTATCCCATCTCATGTATATTCCAATGCAGGTAATTATGCTGTTAAGTTAGTGGTTACCTCCGGCAATGGCTGCCGCGATTCATTAGCAAAAAATATTGCAGTAAGCAGTTACCCGGTAACAGATTTTCAAATATTAACTACTGATTTTTGTGGTAACCTTCCATTGCTGCTGAAAGATAATTCCTCGGTAAACTTTGCAACAATTGATCGCCTTAAATTGTATTGGAACTGGCCCTTACCGGATGACACAACTGTTTTTTACAATCCTGTAAAGGGTGATATTTATTCGCATACTTATACTGGTTTTGGATATGTACCTTCCAAACAGGTAAATGTAAAAATGGAAGCTTACTCAACAGGCGGTTGCTTTACAGATAAATCAAATAACAGTATCCTTTTTGCTTCGCCAAGGTTGCTGTTTAATGCAGTTCCGGTTTACTGCAGCAATATCGGGGATAATATTTTGCTAACTCAGGCAAAAGATACTTCCTCATTTGCGGGAACAGGTTTTTATTATGGAGCAGGAATTGTAAACAGTAACTTTTTTAATCCTGCCCTTGCCGGTTCGGGTGAGCATTTTATTACGTATAAATATGCACTAAGTAATGGCTGTACAGATTCTGTTACGCAAAATGTAAGGGTGGCCATTCAGCCTACCGTAAATGCGGGTGCAGATGAAACCATTTTGCAGGGTGGTATTATTCAGCTTAATGCAGGTGCCAGCGGCGGAGATAATTTAAAATATACCTGGTCGCCGGTTGCAGGTTTAAGCAATACCGCAATACTTAACCCGGTTGCATCGCCGGTTGCAGATACCTATTACACTTTAAGTGTTGTAAATAATGATGATTGCAGTAACAGTGATGTGGTGTTTATAAGGGTTTTAAAAACGCCGGTAATACCAAATGCTTTTAGCCCCAATCATGATGGTATTAACGATACCTGGCAAATCACTTATCTTAATTCTTACCCTGATTGTGTGGTGCAGGTTTTTAACAGGTATGGGCAAATGGTGTTTCATTCAAATGGTTATACAGCCGCATGGAACGGCACTTATAACGGGAAAGACTTGCCTGTGGGAACGTATTATTATATCATTGATACAAAGCGCATCACTAAATTATTAAATGGCTCTGTTACCATATTGAGGTAAATATTTTGTTGAACCGGAAGCTGGTTGTGCATGGTTTGCAAGATTCACTGTAAGCCTGGGATGCCATGAAAGAGGAACTATGAACCGAGCGTGGCAAGCAAAGCCTCATACATGTTCTTCAGCTTAGTCAATAAAAAAGTATTCAATATTGTATAGTTTATTATTCAAACAAATTAAAAAGGGAAATACTAATTTTAGCACGATGAAACTAAAAGCCATAATAACTTTTTTGCTTGTTGTTTTTTGTGCCGGTTCAGTACATGCCCAGCAACGGCCTTATTATACGCAGTACATACTTAATAATTTTATTATTAATCCGGCACTTGCAGGTATTGAAAATTACTGGGATGTAAAGCTGAGCCACCGCCACCAGTGGGTGGGGCTCGATGGTGCACCCGTTACCACTTATTTTACCATACAGGGCCCGCTGAAAAAAAGTGAAATGACGAGGGAAAACGCACTGAGCTTAAGACCCGATGGTGAAAATCCCCGCGGTAAAACTTTTATGGAAGATGCACATTCAACCGATCCGCATCATGGTATTGGGCTTACCATATTGAACGATAAAACCGGCCCGCTTAACCGCTTTGCTATGTATGGTTCTTATGCGTACCATTTGCCGCTAAACGACAGAACAAGTTTTAGTGCCGGTGTGTCGCTCGGCATTCAAAACATGAGCCTTAAAAGAGCAGAACTTGATTTTGGAACTGCCTACCCCGTTGATCCCGTTGTGGGCAGCAACTCTTTTCTTAACACCATAAAACCCGATGTAAGCCTTGGCCTTTGGCTATACAATGCACGCTGGTTTGCCGGCCTTTCTGTTCAACAGATTGTGCCAGAGAAATTAGGTTTCAATGATGGTAAGCTTGGCGGCGACAGTATTACTGTTCTTACGGGCAAATTTGTGCCCCACATGTTTTTGCAGGCGGGCTATAAATTTATGCTCAACGACGATATTAGTTTTCTGCCATCCATTACCGCTAAATATATAAACCCTGTTCCCCTAAGTGTTGATATTAATGCCAAGTTCCAGTACCGCGATATTATATGGGCAGGCGCTTCTATCCGCCCCGGCGATGGGGGAGCGGCAATGATTGGTTTAAACATCAGCAACACATTCAATATCGGTTACTCCTACGATTTTACTTCTTCGCAGTTAAACACCGTGAGCAACGGAACTCACGAAATTCTAATTGGCTTTTTAATTGGTAACAATTACGGCGACTGGTGCCCACGCAATGTTTGGTAACAGGGTTATATTTTTTTTTGAACCGGGCTTTGGTATTACTATGAGGCTTCTCTTGCATCGCACTCTTGTACGTTCTGTAATACTGTTCGGCATTGTGCAGTCAGCATTAACTATTACAGTCAACATGTTTGTAAAAAGTCCTGGTCAACTTTGTTTATTTAAAAAATAATCTTCCGTTTTCTTTGCTGTTTAATTAGCCCATTATTTACGTGCCAATGGGTATATAAAATATTGGTGAGCTAATTATTTTTACGCGGTCTTGTATTTGGGCACAGCTCAATAATATTACGAACGTACAAGAGTGCTCCCGAAGCTTCGGGAGCAACGATTTTCAATTGAAATATCAAATACCGGGCTCAAAAAAATAAAATAATACATGAAAAAAAGTATTCTCTTATCTGCCTTTATAATTGTTTGCAGCAATGTATTGTTTGCGCAAACCGGCAACATCATAGTACCCAATGGAAATTCATTAAAAATAAAAATGATTGTACCCGATAACCAGGGTAAATATTTTTACAGCATTGAATCATCCAAAATTATTATGTGGGATATAAAATCCCATGCGCAATTATACACTTTCCCAATTGGCACCGATGATCCGCACAAGATTGCGTTAAGCAATGATGGTAACAAATTAGCCTATAATAACGGCACATCTGTTGAATGTTATTCTACCATTACCGGCAAGCTATTGTTCAGCGCTAAGAAACAATATTACGGGCATTGCATCAAGTTTTCGCCCGATGACAGTAAGCTCTTTGTACTATCATCCGGTATTCTTGCCATAGATATAGCCAGCATGCAGGAAGCCCAATTAGTAAAAACCGATTACAAACAATTTGACGAATTAAATGGAGGTGTAGAAGGCACCTCACTGGAGGTACTGGATGCAGCGCATATACTGCTTATTAACAAATTAGGCTGGCAGGTATGGAATATTGCAGAAAAGAAAATGGATTTTAAATTTACATTCGAAGTAGAACCTTATACACGAGTGTATTTACCTTCCTTAAAATACATTGCAACCAAAGCAGACCAGCTCGATTTCAGGGATATTTATACCGGCAAAATTGTTAAGTCATTGCCCTTTGGGCAAGTAGCCCCTTCCGTTAATTCCAAAGAATTTATATTGTATAATGGTGAGAATTATACTGTTTATAATGGCGAAAATTTTACAGCAAAACAGAAGCTAAAAAGCATAAAAGATTTCAACTACTTAGAAGGTTGCTTTTCCGGGAATACGAATACCATGTATGCTTCCAGCTACTCAGATATTATTGCCATAAATACAAAAACAAATACAGTTGATAAAAGCTATAAAAGACAGGTGGCAGACCTGGGTTTCTCTGATGTGTTTAGCTCTATGGAATACAACTACAGCACGGGTATCCTCAATTTAATAACTGATGATTCGGTGTATAAAAGTATCAGCCTTACCAAGCTGTTTGCCTTCAGGCATAAAGCATTGCCTATTCATACAGACATGACCACTTTTAGTGCAACGGGTGATACGATTGCCGCCTTCGCTGACAATAAAGGCTACATCAAAAATATAGCAACGGGCAAATTTATACAGCCTGCAATAAAGCTTACAGATGAAGCTTCCAGCACTGAAAGGGTAAATTTCTTTTTTAGCAAAGATGGCACACAGGTTTATTACACTACTTTCTCTGTTTCAAAACAAATGAATACCCTAAACCGTATTTCGCTAAAAACAGGAATCAGTGAAAAGGTTTTGAGTTTCAAAAGCAGCAATGGCACTTCAATACATCCAGATAAAGACCTGCTGGCCATTATAGAAAAAGGGTATCAATATACACATGCAAAAGTTTGGGATATTGGTACCGAAAAATTATTGTTTGATAAAGATATGGGCGAAAGCAAATGCGATTTTATTTCCCTATCGAACGACAAGCAAAAGCTAATGCTGGTGCGCAGCAAAACGGCTGACAGTTATGATTTCTACGAAGAAATATACAATATAGCTAATGGCAATTTATTATCTGCGTCTCCAAAATTTTCAAACCTCGGGGTTTATAAATCCTACGATTGCACACCAGATTTTTCGTTGCTGATAAAATGTGGCAACTTCGGAAGCATTACTGCAATGAATGCCGAAGGCAAGGATATTTATACCAGCAATGCGCATACTTCTTCCATTCGCCGTGCTTTGTTTTCGCCGGATAGCAAGGTTATGTACACGGTATCTACCGATCAAACCATAAAAGTTTGGGAACCTAAAAGCGGCAAACTATTTGGCACGTTGTATTTGTTTAACGATGGGAATGATTATGTTTTTGTTGACCAGTATGGCCGTTTCGATGGTAGCGAAGCAGGCATAAAAAAACTGTATTATTTAAAAGACAGGAAAAAAATTCCACTGGATGTAGTGTATGAAAAATTTTATACACCCAATCTTTATCAACGTTTAATAAATGGGGAACAATTTGATCCAATTGATGTGGCCATTAAACCTTCACCGCTTGTAAGAATATCGTATGCAGAAGCCACCCGCAATTTAATGGTAGAAGATGATGTGCCCACCTATCAAAACAAAACAGGCTTTGCAGATATTACCGTAAACGCCACAGCAGAAGATGATACCGTGGATGAGATCCGATTATTTCACAATGGAAAAATTGTAACACTTACCACACGCAATTTAATTGTGGCAGATGCGGGTAGCGGTACCGATACCAAAAAATACCAGCTTACTTTATTACCCGGTGTAAATACCATTCGTGCCGTTGCATTAAATACACAACGCACCGAAAGTCAGCCCGATGATATTGTAGTTAATTATAACAACGGCGCTAATGCTGTACCTGCAAATAACAAACCGGTAAACAATAATACCAATGGCGCACCTGTGGCCCCGGTAGATAAAAATGCTACCATGCATTTAGTGGTTGTAGGCATCAATGCATATCAAAACAAAAGCATGAGTTTAAATTATGCACTGGCAGATGCTACTTCGTTTAAAGACGAAGTAGAGAAAGATGCAAAGAGTATAATTACCAATATCAAAACTTATTTTGTTACCGATAATACGGCAGATAAAACAGGCATCACCAATGCACTGAAAGAAGTACAGCAAAATGCAAAGCCGCAGGATGTATTTATTTTCTATTATGCAGGCCACGGTGTTATTGGCAGGAACAATGAATTTTATTTGGTACCTACAGACGTAAGCGATCTTAAAAATGTGCAGAGTGAATTAGAGAACAAAGGTATTGCAGCAAAATTATTACAACAGTATGCCATAGACATACCGGCGCAGAAACAATTATTTATTCTTGATGCATGCCAGAGTGCAGGAGCTTTTGAAACTATGTTAGCTTCAGATGGTAACCAACAGAAAAGCATTGCCGTAGTTGCCCGCAGCACAGGTACACACTGGATTGCAGCCAGTGGTGCGCAGCAATTTGCCAATGAATTTTCATCGCTTGGGCATGGTGCATTTACATACGTATTACTTGAAGCACTGAAAGGGGCAGCATCAAATAATAAAATGATTACAGTAAATAATCTCAAAAACTATTTACAACAAACGGTGCCCGAGCTAATGAAAAAATATCATGGCGCTGCGCAGTATCCGGCGAGTTATGGTTTGGGCAATGATTTTCCGGTAGAGTTAATGAAATAAAAGGCAAAGAAAAATTATGAACCGGGCGAAAGAAGTTCTTTGGTAATCGTCCCTTGCGTCGCACTCTTGTACGTTCGTAGCAATGAGGGTCAAAGCGA
>JANXWM010000490.1 GCA_025351145.1 Chitinophagaceae bacterium | reverse complement strand
GCCCGGAATGTTCGTTAGTATGTTTACTGCTTTTCTTCCAGTGATATTAATTGCAGCAAGCACGATTGTTAAGCTGGTAACCACTTCAGAAAATATCATAGTTAAAATCATTATTGCATTAGGCGATCCTGTAATTGCCATGACGATAACCGTTTTATATGCCATCTACAGTTTAGGCTTGCAGCGAGGGAAAAAAATGAAAGAGGTAATGCTGCCGCTTGCAGACGCAGTTAAAGAAATCGCCATGATCGTATTCATCATAGGCGGTGCAGGCGGGTTAAAACAAATCTTAACAGACACCGGTATAAGCGGGCAAATTGCACAAGGTTTACAGGGCATGAATGTGCATCCATTATTAGCCGCATGGAGTATAGCCGCCATTATCCGTGTTTGCCTGGGATCCGCTACTGTAGCGGGTTTAACCGCTGCGGGCATTGTAGCTCCATTGATTGCAACAACGGGAGTAAACCCAAACCTGATGGTATTGGCTACTGGTGCAGGCAGCCTCATGTTTTCGCATGTAAACGATGGTGGCTTCTGGCTCTTTAAAGAATATTTCAACCTGTCTTTTAAAAACACCATCAGAACATGGAGCCTGATGGAAAGTATTGTTTCCGTTGTTGGTATTATTGCTGTTTTTATACTCAATTATTTTATATCGTAATTTTATATCATCATAATTTTTTCAAAATCAACTCGTAAAATATAAAAATAAAATACGCATGACAGCAGATGAAAGATTCGCAGCGCTTAATTTGGAATTGCCACCTGCACCAACGCCGCTTGGTGTATACAAACCTTTTTTAATTGATGGCAATCATGCCTATGTTTCCGGCCATGGGCCTTTGCTCGCCGATAAAACTTTTATCGTTGGCCGCATTGGTGCAGGCATCACAATGGAGGAAGGCAAAGCTGCTGCTCAGCAGGTTGGCCTCGCTATTCTCGCAACGCTCAAACACAATCTTGGCTCTCTTGATAAAATTAAAAGAGTTATCAAAATGCTGGGCATGGTAAACTGCACAAGCGATTTTCAGCGTCATCCTTTTGTGATTAATGGCTGTAGCGAATTGTTTGCAAAAGTGTGGGGCGAAGATAATGGGGTTGGCGTAAGAAGTGCTGTGGGTATGGGTTCGCTGCCCGATAATATTCCTGTTGAAATTGAAGTGCTGTTTGAACTGGCATAAAGAGTTTGTAGTTTGTTGTTTATAGTTTGTAGTTATAAAGAATGAAAGATGTATGAGCCATGCAACAGTATTTCATAGCATCACCTCTTGCGTCGCACACTTGTACGTTATAACATTGGGCGACTTTCAACAGCCGGGAACCGCATAAGCATTGAACGTAAAATAAATTCTTTCCTGAATAAAATTCAGCAATATGAACTGGTATAATATTCAAAATATCGAGAGCATTGATTCACCTGCTTTGGTTGTGTATAAAGAACGTGTAACCGAAAATATCCGTTTGCTTAAAAGCATGGTGAATGATGACACAACCCATCTTCGTCCGCATGTAAAAACAAATAAGATTACAGAAGTGTGCCAGATGATGCTGGATGCCGGCATTACCAAATTCAAATGCGCCACCATCGCCGAAGCAGAAATGCTGGCCTTGATAAAAGCACCGGATGTGCTGCTGTCTTATCAGCCGGTTGGTCCAAAAGCAAGCCGTTTAGCAAGACTGGTTGAGCGTTACCCATCAACAAGTTTTTCCTGCGTGGTGGATAATATTCATGCAGCAGAACATTTGTCAAATGTTTTTACCGAAAAAAATTTACTGCTCGATCTGTATATTGATCTCAATACAGGCATGAACCGGACAGGCATCCTCCCTTCGCATGCAACGCAATTATTTGAAGCCGTTGAGTTATTGCCTTCCATTAAAGTTGTTGGGTTCCATGCTTACGACGGACATATAAGGAATACTGACGTTGATCAACGTAAACACAGTGTGGATATGGCTTTCAGCAAAGTGATCGTGCTTGCAGAAACTATAGAGGCAATAACAAATCAACCATTAAAAATTGTTGCCGGAGGCTCTCCCACGTTTCCAATGCATGCAGCACGTAAAGATGTTGAATGTAGCCCGGGCACATTTGTTTTTTGGGATTGGGGTTATAAACATGGCATGCCCGATGAACCTTTTGATTATGCGGCATTGGTTATAACAAGGGTTATCTCCATTGTTGATGAACATACAATTACAACCGATCTGGGGCATAAATCTGTTGCTGCAGAAAATCCATTTCCACGGGTGCATTTTTTAAATGCACCTGATGCAATTCCGGTTTCACAAAGCGAAGAACATTTGGTTGCAAAAGTTCCTGATGCATCTTTATTTAAAATAGGCGATGTGTTGTACGGAGTGCCGGTTCATATTTGCCCAACTGTTGCTTTATATGAAAGGGCTATTGTTATTGAAGATGGTAACGCAGTGGATGAATGGAAGGTTATTGCAAGGGACAGGAAGATAAATATCTGAACGTGGATTTGGGAGGATTATGAAGATGGGGAGGATTACAATGATAGAAATTAAACATCGTTTAAATCTAATAAATCCTGCCAAATCCCCGTTCAGACAAGCTCAAAATTGTTCCGAACGTACAAGAGTGCGACGCAAGAGAAGCTTTATGCCTAAGTAAAAGTTCGGCAACAAAAGTGTATTTATTTACCAATTATTAAATCACCAAATCAACAAATCATCAAATCAAGATGTTTACAATAGATGCACATTTAGACCTGAGCATGAATACCATGGAATGGAACCGCGACCTGCGTAAACCTGTTTATGATATTCGTGAAAGAGAAAATGGATTGACCGATAAAGCAGACAGGGCAAAGGGCACGGTTGCATTTCCAGAACTGCGAAAAGGCAATATTGGTTTAGTAGTTGCCACGCAAATTGCAAGGTATGTTGCACCCGAAAACCCTTTGCCGGGCTGGCATTCAGCGGAACAGGCCTGGGCGCAAACACGGGGTCAGCTTGCATGGTATAAGGCAATGGAAGCGTGTGGAGAAATGCTGATGATTAAGGATAAAGCTGCGCTGGATAACCATGTTGCTTTGTGGATGAATGATGAACCGAATGATGCAAAACCAATTGGATATATACTGAGTTTGGAAGGTGCTGATTCATTAGTAAAATTAGATAATTTACACACAGCTTATGCATATGGTTTGCGTGCCCTTGGCCCTGCACATTATGGCCCCGGCCGTTATGCAAATGGTACGGATGCAACAGGCCATTTGAATGAGATGGGTAAAAATCTGCTGAAAGAAATGGATGCGTTGAACATGATTCTTGATGCAACACATTTATGCGATGATGCTTTTTGGGATGCGATGGAAATTTTTAGGGGTCCCGTTTGGGCAAGCCATAATAATTGCCGTGCGTTGGTAAACCATAACAGGCAATTTAGTGATGAAATGATTAAAGTGCTGATTGACCGTGGTGCCGTAATCGGTGCAGCATTTGATGCGTGGATGATTGTGCCGGATTGGGTCCGCGGCAAATCGTTACCGGAACAAATGAACTGTACGGTTGAAAAAATACTGGATCATATGGATCATATTTGCCAGATCGCCGGCAATACTTTGCATGTAGGTTTGGGTACCGATCTTGATGGCGGTTATGGAAAAGAACAAAGTCCTCACAATCTTGATACGATTGCTGATCTCCAAAATATTCCTGCCATGCTTTTGAAAAGAGGTTACTCCAATGCGGATGTTGAAAATATTATGCATGGTAACTGGCTAAGATTTTTGAGGAATGCCTGGAGTTAATTTATTGCTTTCAATGTTACTCTTTTACTGCCCACACTGAGACTGTGCTTTACGCCAACTTTTAACGCATAATTTTTTTCACTGTGGCTAACGGGGAAATCAAAACAAACCGGATAAGTATATTCTTTTATTTTATCAAAGATCAGGTCATAAACTTCCTGACCAAAGGGTGTAGTTGTGTCTTTCATGTCAGTAAAGCCACCAATAATAAGTCCGGCCAAACCATCAAGTTTTCCTGCACGTTTTAACTGTATAAACATGCGGTCAATATTGTATAAATACTCACCAACATCCTCAAGAAAAAGTATTTTATTTTTTGTGTTCACATCAGAAGCAGAGCCAATCAAATGAACCATTAATGAAAGATTGCCACCAATTAATTCGCCTTCCGTATTTCCTTTTCTGTTCAATATATTTGGTGTGCAGGAATAGCTGTAAGCCTTACCGGCAATAGCTTTGCGCAATGATTGCACAAATTCGTCTTCACTGCCGCCATCATTAAAAGCAGCAGCCATGGGCGAGTGTATGGAAGCAGTTTTCAATTTTGTAAACAGGTGCGCATGGAGTACAGTAATATCGCTGTAGCCAATGATCCACTTTGGCTTTTTTTTGAACCGTTTAAAATCCAGTGCATCAATAATCCTGCTTGCACCATAGCCCCCGCGACCACATAAAATTGCCTGCACAGCATCATCATCCAGCATTTGCTGAAGATTATGCAATCGTTCTTCATCCGTACCTGAAAAATAATGAAACTGGTTGCCCAAAGTTTTTCCAACTTTTACTTTGTAGCCCCATTGCTGCAATGTATTAATACAGGTTTGCGCTTTCTCCAAAGGCATAAAACCTGCAGGGCAAACAATGCCAATCGTGTCTCCCTTTTTAAGGTATGGTGGAACTGTAATCATGCAACAATATTATAATATTTCTGGTGGAAGGATATTTTTTATGAACCCGGCAGCAGGATTTCTTATGACCGTTCCTTGCGTCGCACTCTTGTACATACGGATCATGACTAAGCACTGTGCACAAGATGCACGCAACCTCATTTTCAAATGTTGTTACTATTCTTTCTTTGCCAGCGCAACAATATCCTTTACTTCCAGCAACTGCTTATCGTAACCAAAACGTGCAGCATTGATCATTGCCAAACCAAGTTCTTTTAAAGTAGAAACAAACTGCGGAAAAAGTTTTCGAACAATCGGGTAAAGCCAGGATAAATATTTGTAATAACTCAACGTATTTTTTAAACCTTCTGTTGGGTGCATATAACCGGGACGAAACATATAAGCTTTTTTGAATGGCAGTTTCATCAGGTCGTTTTCTGTTTTGCCTTTTACCCTTGCCCACATGCTTCTGCCTTTTTCTGTACTGTCGGTGGCTGTGCCAGAAACATAACAGAAGATCATTTGTGGGTTTTGCTTGCTTAGTGTTTCTGCCACATGCAGCGTTAAGGTATAAGTAAGCTTATAATATTCGGGTTCCTTCATGCCAAC
>JANXWM010000449.1 GCA_025351145.1 Chitinophagaceae bacterium | reverse complement strand
GACGCAACTAAAGCTTCATACATATTCTTCAGTTAGGCCCAAAATTTTTTTGTACTGTACTTTTATTTTTCAAGCAAACTGTCTAAGCTTTTTTTCATTGATGCAAAGCTGTTTAAATTGTTATGGCTGCCGCCTTCTACTGCAATTAATTCATCGCCGGGTTTAAACGCAGTGTCTTTTAATTTTTCTGCATTACTAAAAGGAATAGTGCCATCATCAGTGCCATGGAAAATGGTAACAGGCGCTTTTACTTTTTGTAAATATTCGTTGGTAGGAATTTTATAATGCAGCAAGAAGCTTACCGGATACATGAACGCAAAGTGCCCCGCTAAGTTTTCTATGCTGTAATAAGGCGATTCGAGTATAAGCCTTTTGCATTCAGTTACACTTGCAAGCCGGGCTGCAATGCCCGTGCCCAGGGACTTTCCGTAGATAATAATACTATCAGGCGTATACCCTGCGGCACGAATCATATTATACACTTGCAGGGTTTCACTGTAAAGTGTTGCTTCATTTAATTCGCCGGTCGATTTGCCAAAACCCGGATAATCCATCATCCAGACATCGTAACCATGTTTGGTAAAATTGGGAGCAAACCCAGCGTAGTGAGTTACATTTTCCATATTTCCGTGGCAGTAAATAACAGCACCTTTTTTTACAGTATTTGAATCTCTTTTAAACCTGATTACATTGCAGGTGCTGTTATTGCTGCAAGGCATTTTTATTTCTTCAAAACTCGTATTAAAAGTAAAATGATAATCTGCAGGCAGTACCTGCGGATGAAACAAAAAGTAATCCTGCAAAAAATACAAAGCAACACCCAGCGCAATATATACGATAAGAATAATTTTAATCCATTTGATTATTTTAGTTTTCATGTTCATGCAATGCATTTAATAAAGCAAAATATCCCTGATAAAATTATGATATTTGGGAAACGATGGAAGGTTATTGTGTGTTCCCCCATGTATGCGAATCAATGTGATTTTATGAGGGTTGATCTGCTGTAATTTTTCACTATGGCTGATTGGTATTAGCCAGTCTTTGGTGCCGTGAATGATATAAGTGTGGCAATTAACACGGGTGATCCATTTATCGGTGCGCAACTGGTAACGCAGCAGCCACCTGTGTGGCAGTATGGGTGCAAAACGCTCAGCTACTTTTTTTAAACTGTAATAAGGGGAATCGAGTATAAGGTAGCGGGGTTTATTATCGGCTGCAATTTTTGTCGCAAATCCGCTGCCCATGCTTCTTCCATACACCAGTATATGGTGCTCGTGATACTGAACAGCAAGGGTATCGTACACAAACTGCATATCTTTCAGCATTTCTTTTTCGCTTCGTTTACCGGTACTTTTACCAAAGCCACGGTAATCTACAAGCACTACATCATAATGGTAGCGGTAAAAATCTTTTGCGTATTTGGCCCAGCCCTTTATACTGCGTGTGTTGCCGTGGAAATACAAAATAAGCCCGTTTGGTTTTGAGCAGTAAAAATGCAGGCCATTAATACTTACGCCCTGCTCCACCTCGAAGAACAATTCTTTAAAAGGAACATCATATTTATATTCGAAATCTTTGGAAAGTTTTTCGGGTTTAAAGATGAACTTTTCCTGTACAAAATAGAGCGCCAGTATCAACAAAAGATAGCCAGCGGCAATATATAAAATCGTTGGACTTATTGCGAGTAGAAAACCCAAAAGTTTTATTTTCCTTTAAAGTTAACCAATAAAAAAATATGGGGTAAACGAATAATATTTTATTGAAAAAGCGGCATTCTTGCACATTCTGGTTTCTCCAGTTCTACCAATAAAACGCCCAAGCCAACTTCGCCTTTATACAGGCTATTATTTACGAGTACCGGAGAGGCAACATGGTGCATGATCTTCTGCTTTATTTTTTGGGTATGGTCAAGATAAAGCTGGTTGCCTGTAATGTTATAAAGGCCGAGTAATGCATAAGCCTGGCCAGCCATACCGCAACAAAGATTGACATTATTATTGTTTGAATCCTGTAGAATATGCTGCGCCGTTTGTTCGGCTATGGCAAGATACTTTTCATCCTTAAGATGCTTATATAAAAGCGACCAAAGCAATACATGCCCGGCACTTCCGTGGCACCAGCCCGTCCATGAACCTTTGTTTGAATTGGAAACTGGCCAGCGGGTAAAAGTATTTGTTATAATAGCCTGATCCTGTAATTGCTGTAACCTGTTTTCGAAACCGAAAGGCAAATCCTGCTTTGCCGTATGGCACCATAAAAGGGTTGTGTAGAGATAGCCCGCCCACCCGTGTGCCATGCCAAAATATTTTACAGGACATGTTTGTTGCATAGGTGCATATTCATTCAACTGCTTCCATAATTCACTCATGGTTGAGTTCGCCAATGCTTCAATGGATGATGTATTAAGATGCCTGTTTACTTTTATTTCGTCGTATAAAAGAGAGCAGCCGATTAATAAACCTGCCTTGCCTAATGTAAGATCCAGCTTATCGCAGGGCTCTTGAGCTGCAATGATGAATTTGTGTAACGCATTTCGTACAAAAAGGCTGTCGCCCCTGCAGTTACTGATGAGTGATTGCACAAGATGCACTCCCGTGGGTGAATGATAAATGCCTCGTCGGCCCACAGATTTTTGATTAATATCAATTGTGGTTGAATAAAAAGCATGGTCAAAATTTTGCGTATAATTGTCTGCACGGTTTGCCCATATATCGGCCAAATCCAGTAACTGTGCATCTTCTCTTATGCATGCCATGCGGTAAAACATATAAGCAATACCTGCTGCGCCATAATTTACAGAATTCGTTGGGCCAAGTGCAAGTCCTGTTTTTATCAATGGAGAATTGAATCCAAATTTTCGCTGAAGAAAATCAATGAATCTTTCTGAAGCATGTTCTTTGCCCGAAACAAAAAAACCAGGACTTGATAAAATGCTGTTTCTTAACACGCTTAAAGCATTAGAAAAATCTTTTAAAGAAGCATATCTTTTTGCCGGATCTTTTGCAAGCGCAACAGAAAATACAGCATCCAGTTCGTTTGGCAGGTTCAAATCAAAAGCACTAAAAGATAAAGGTGAGTCTTCGATAATCTGCATGTATAATTTTTCTGTTTCAAACGAAAAATTAAGATAGTGATAGCCGCAAAGTAAATGATACAACAATACTGCTATGGAATATTGCTCCCCTTTTTCAGATGCAGCTAAATGGTTATTTCCCTGCTGAAGCATGGCCGCATATTCCGGTTCGTAATAAAAGCTAACACCAGCTCTTTTTATTTTACCTGCATTTGAACCACTTACTGAAAAACCGAAATCAATAATTTTTATGCTGCCTTTTTCTGTAACAATAATATTGCCGGTATGCACATCAGCATGAAAAACTCCTTGCCTGTGCAATTGGTGATAGGCATTTAAAACAGCAATGCAGAGATCAATATTTTTTATTGCATTTTCTTTTACATTATAGTTCCTGTTCCTTGCTGCATAGGTCTCGCAGCTTAGTCCTTCGCACCATTCAATAATAAGATAAGGGGCATCATCATGAATGCCTTCCTCAATTAGCCGGGGACTTATTGATCCATCGAGTTTTTGTAAAATATCAGCTTCATTTTTAATACGTGAAACAGTTTTTGATGTTTTTGTTTTCTTTAAAAGTTTCAATGCAAAATTGTTTCCTTCCGCATTTTCTATTCGGTAAACCTCCGAATCATCCAGCACCTGCTGAACAGATTTTATCTTGTATTGCTTAAACTGATCCCTTGCTTTAAATAATTCTGCAGATTTCTTTTCAGCATTTTCTTTATACGCAATCAAAAAACCTTGCTGCATCATATCAACCAGCATGGCATAAGCTTCTTCAGCCACTTGCTGCGGGTCTTTTTTATGCAGTTCAGAAAAACTGATAATTACTTCGGCCCATGTTTTCGGTGTTTCAAATGCTTTCATTAAAGTTGCAAGATCTTCCCCAATTACTTTGCTTCGTTTCCTGCTATAAAGTTGCGTTACCACTATGTCTGTTTCATCGTGGTCAAAATTATTTTTTGTTCTTGCAGCCACTTCATTCACAGGAATAAACTGAATATTATCTGCCAGCACAAAAAGTTCTTCGCCACCCATAATAAGTTATTTAGAAAAAAAATTAAAAAGGCAAAATTATGTTACCGGCTGAGGAATAACCATTGAACTTCTGTTGCGTCGCACTCTTGTACAACCGCCCCGCTTGGGGCGGGGTTCGGAATATTATTGCGCAAGAGCGTATTGCTGTTTCATTCATCAGTACCGGCTAACTCGATTATTTTATTCAATTTTAAAAAGTTGTATTTACCGGTAACCAGTTAACGGCATCAATGCCTCCTGCAAAAAGTTTTGCCCGTATAAATTCAATTGAGTCATCAAGGTTTAGTTTATCTGTTTGGGCCTGTATAATAGCTGAAGCAAGCTGATCAGTAACCTTTATTCGCCAGCTTCCTCCGTCAACTGATTTAAGTATATCCTCTTTTAAGGGATCAACTCCGCAGGATAATAATCCTTTTTTATCAAGCTGTTTTGTAAAGGGTACTCCCTGCGCAGCAAAACCTTCGAGTTCTTTTTCCAGCAAAGCAGCAGTTTCTTTTAATGCTGCTATACTTTTAAAATACACCACCATCTTATCGGCTCTTAACAGGCCATGAATGCTGCTGCCTGTTTTAAAACAATAAGCCCGGGAAGCCGTAATTACAGGAACAGCTTTTGCAAATACTTCAGGGAAACATGCTATCTCAGCGCTGATATAAAGCTTATAAGTAATACTTTCGTCAGCAAATAATTCATTGCTTTTATTTGCAACCGCCCACGCCAGCCAGCCTTTTTTTTCAGAAGCAACGATTGAATACCAATGTGTATTAAGTAAGTTCTCCACTTCACTATTCAGCCTGCTGAAAAGAAATTCTTTAACGGTATGCGATTCATAAAATTTATTTTTCCTGGCTGCATCCCATGGTTGCGCATTGTATGAATAAAGCCTGGAAGCCATCAATTTAATATCACGAAATTGAAGCATCAGTGCATATTCAATAGCCTTTATTGATAAAATGGAAAGTTGATCTGGCATTATTCCGTGGTCAAATATAGCTTTTCCATAAACTGCTTCTATTGCTGCAGAACCTGTAACAAATTCCTGAAGCCATTCAACTTCAAGGATACTGTCGAGTACAAGCTGCGCAAGGGTTTCGTTAAATGTATTATCTAACGCTGAGGTATAACTGCGGGGCAAAATATTTGCATGCTGAAGATGCAGGAAAAGCAGGGCCACATTACGGTAAGCAACTTTTGAAGTAAGGTTTGGTGAAGCAAAAGCAGGTTTAAATAAACCGTAAACTTCAGCCTCATCATATAAACCCGAAAGTGTTTCCTGTTCTTTTAAACTTAACTGGTTCCATTCTAACAATTGGTAGAACCGGCTTACCTGGAATTTTT
>JANXWM010000444.1 GCA_025351145.1 Chitinophagaceae bacterium | reverse complement strand
TAAATCTCTAATAATTAAAATGACCAATGTCACAATTAAAATACAATCAATAATAAGCCAAAGTTGTTTTCTTTTATTTGTTTGTCTGTCAAAGCGTTCTTGACTTGCTCTTGGCAACTTAACAACGCCCCTTGCAATTAGTGCATAATAAATGCATCCAATTAATAAAAGAAAATGATTTAAAAAATCTCCAGTCATTTTTGTAATATGAAAGAATTTAGAAAATAATACATACTTGAATTTAAAACTGCTGAAAACGGGTTGCACACAACTTTTTTCTATGTGTGTATTCCTATGTTTCTATGTGCCTATGTGGTAAAATCTACGCTTCAGTAAAAGCTCAATAGAATATCCAACCGTACAAGTGAGTGACACAACGAAAGCTTCATGCTTATTCCGCTGTTTAGCTAATACTAACCTGCTATCAATTCACTTGCACTTACTTTTTGTAAAGCCTGTTCAAAGTCTGCTTTAATATCGTCGATATGTTCTATACCAACGCTTACGCGAACCTGGTTTGGCAATACACCACTTGCCAGTTGCTCTTCGGCACTTAACTGTTCATGTGTAGTAGATGCGGGATTAATAACCAATGTTTTTGCATCGCCAACATTCGCTAAATGGCTTGCTAATTTTAATTCGTTGATGAACGCCGCAGCCGTTTCTTTGCCACCCTTTACACCAAACTGCAATATGCCGCCAAAGCCATTGGTTAAATATTTTTTTGCCAGTTCATTGTACGGACTGCTCGCCAAGCCTGGATACCAAACATACTCAACAGAAGGATGAGCTTCCAGCCATTGTGCCAGGGCCAAAGCGTTGCTGCAATGGCGTTCTACGCGAAGTGATAAGGTTTCTAACCCCTGTATTAATAAGAAAGAATTGAACGGGCTTTGCGATGAACCAAAGTCGCGCAGACCTTCTACTCTTGCTCTTATTGCGAATGCAATATTTGGTAAACCAAGCGGGTTGCCTTCACCAAAAATATCCCAGAATTTTAAGCCATGATAGCCTTCGCTTGGCTCGGTAAACTGCGGAAATTTCCCATTGCCCCAGTTGTAATTTCCACCGTCAACAATAACGCCGCCGATGGAAGTGCCGTGGCCGCCGATCCATTTTGTGGCACTCTCTACAACGATGTTTGCGCCATGTGCAAGCGGCTTAAATAAATAACCACCAGTGCCAAAAGTATTGTCAACGATCAATGGCAGGTCATGCTTTTTTGCAAGTGCTGCAAATTGTTCAAAGTCAGGAATATTGAGGCGTGGATTACCGATTGTTTCAAGATAAATTGCCTTTGTTTTTTCATCAATTAAAGGCTCAAAACTTGCCACATCATCGCCATCTGCAAAACGTGCATCTATGCCCAAACGCTTAAAAGCAACTTTAAACTGGTTGTAAGTGCCGCCGTATAAAAATGAAGTGGAAATAAAGTTATCGCCGCTCTGCAAAATATTACTCAATGCAAGAAACTGTGCAGCCTGGCCTGATGAGGTTGCCAGTGCAGCCACGCCGCCTTCAAGCGCTGCAATGCGCTGTTCAAACACATCGGTTGTGGGGTTCATAATGCGGGTATAGATGTTACCAAACTCACGCAGGCCGAATAAATTGGCAGCATGTTCTGCATTATTAAACCCGTAAGAAGTGGTTTGATAGATAGGCACAGCACGGCTTTTGGTAGTTGGGTCGATTTGCTGACCTGCATGCAATTGTAATGTTTCGAAATGTAAGGTGCTCATAAAAACGTTTTTAATTTTTTGTTTAAAGTTTAAAATAAACCGGGTTCTTAGATACACTTACCGTTGGAAAGCAGCATGTTAACGGCATAAAAAAAGCCCACCTGAAAATCAGATGAGCTTTCAACATTAGAGGCGGGAGTGCCGCGAAAAATTTAAATGCTACTCTGACTTATCTTCCCGCTCATAAGCGGGAGGAGTTGGCACCTTCATTACAGTTGAGTTAACTGTAAGGGTTGCCAAGGCTTCACAGGGCCATATCCCTCTGCCTTTCTTGATAAGTAATTAAAGAACTGCTGCAAAAGTAATAGCAGCGGGTTGAAAGTTCCAAATTCTTTTTTTGTTTCCGGCTTAAGTGCTTATGGCATCGTTCC
>JANXWM010000424.1 GCA_025351145.1 Chitinophagaceae bacterium | reverse complement strand
TTAAATTAATTTACCAAACTGATAAAAAATTATAAAGGTTGCTTCATTGATAATTTATTATTTTTTTTAATACTAACCGGCTACAGCTTGGGTAAAGGCTTTTTTTTTCTTGCTACTAATTGTTCCGTACCACGCCTCAAGCGGGGCAATTTGTACAAGAGTGCGACGCAACAGGCGATGCTCAAAGAAACGACTGCCCGGTTCATCATTTATTTCATGTTTATACTTTGTATATAAAACCTGTTACTGCGAAATGTGCAGGGTTTTATATTTGCATACATGTCAGCAGAAAAAATAACAGGCGATTGGGAAAAGAAAAGCTTTAAACCGGTTTACTGGTTAGAAGGCGAGGAGCCTTATTTTATTGATACAATTGTTGACTATGCCGAACACCATATTCTCAGCGACAGCGAAGCGGGTTTTAACCTCACCGTTTTTTATGGCCGCGATACTGACTGGGCAACTGTTGTAAATGCCTGCATGCGCTACCCCATGTTTGCCGAGCGGCAGGTGGTATTGCTAAAAGAAGCCCAGCATATGAAAGAAATAGAAAGGCTGGAGCACTATATAGCCAAACCCCTTGGCAGCACTGTATTTGTTGTAAGTTATAAAGATAAAAAAGTTGATGGCCGCACTGCTTTTGCAAAACTGCTTAAAACAAAAACAGAACTTTTTACCACAAAAAAATTATACGATAACCAGTTGCCCGAATGGGTGTCGCAAATGGTGGAGCAGCATGGCTTAACCATTAACCAGCGGTCGCAGGCATTGCTGGTAGATCATATTGGCAACGACCTTAGCCGGTTGCGCAATGAAGTAGAAAAACTTTCGGTAAACCTGAAAGGCCGAAAAAATATTACCGAAGAAGATATTGAAACTTTTATCGGCGTAAGCAAAGAATTTAACGTGTTTGAACTGCAGGATGCCATTGCACAAAAAAACCTTGCAAAGGCTGTGCGCATTATACAGTATTTTGGAGCCAATCCCAAGGCAGGTCCCATACAACAGATACTGCCAACGCTGTACGGTTATTTCAGTAAAATATATTCCATTTTTGGATTGGAGAATAAAAGCGAGCAAGCTTTAAATCCGCTCTTCAACCGCAACCCTTTTGCTGTGCGAACGGCCATGACTGCCATTAATAATTATGGATATTCCGGCGTAGAAAAAATAATCCTTTTGCTGCACCATTATAATTTGCGGAGCATTGGCATTAACGATACCGGCACAGAAGACCCCGATCTTATGAAAGAGCTGGTAGTAAAAATTATGGCTTAAAATTTTGTTTTAGAAAATACAGGTTATTAGCCGGGCAAAAGTTTTTAATAGCATCGTTCCTTGCGTCGCACACTTGTACTTTAGTAATTTTATTCAGCTTTCAACAGCCATTCCTGTGCAGCATCTTTATCTTTCGCAAGCTGTTCTTTCAATGCTTCCAGTCCATTAAACTTTACTTCGCCCCGCAGGTAATACTTTACATATACACGGATGATTTGCCCATAAATATTTTCATCAAAATCAAAAATATTCACTTCAATCATCCGCTTGGTTCCATCAACAGTAGGCCTTACGCCAATGTTCATCATGCCCTTTAAAAGCTGTGAGCTTCCGTTTTCAATGATTGCTGATACCTGACTGCTGATTGCTGCACTAACCGCATACACACCATTTCCAGGCACTAATTTTTCCGCTATGCTTACCTGTATATTGGCTGTTGGGAAGCCGATGGCTCTTCCAAGCTTATTACCTTCCACTACCATTCCTTCAAAAAAATAATCATAGCCCAGGTAATTGTTGGCTGTAGCTATATCGCTGTTCAACAGCGATTCCCTTATGCGTGTAGAACTCACTGTAATATTATTCAGCACATGTTCGGGAATTTCTTTCACCAAAAAACCAAGCTGTTTTCCGTATTCTTCCAAAGAATGATAATCGCCCTCCCTGCCTTTTCCAAAGCGGTGGTCGTAACCAATAATCACTGTATGCGGATGAAATTTTTCGAACAGGAAATTTTTTACATAATCCTCTGCGCTTTGCTGGGCAAAACCATCGTCAAAAGGAACTACCACCAAATGGTCAATCCCTTTTGCCTCAAGCAATTCAATTTTTTCGCTTAAGGTATTAAGTATGTAAAGCGCTTTGGAAGAAACAATTTTTCTTGGGTGAGGGTGAAATGTAATAATAACCGTTTCTCCATTGATTAATGCCGCTTCCTGTTTTAGTTGTGCTATTATCTGTTGATGCCCCGTATGTACACCATCGAATGTACCAATAGTAATAACCGCATTTCGGAATTGAGGCAGATTTTGAATATCATGGTAAACCTTCATAAAGTGGCGCAAAGCTAATATTTTAGTTTACAGTTTTCAGTTTGTAGTTTACAGTTCGCGGAATTGTATTTTTGCACCCGTCAATGATAAAACTGAAAACATAAATCTTAAAATATTCATGTCATTATATTCTAAACGTGGTGTATCGGCTCAAAAAGAAGAAGTGCATGCTGCCA
>JANXWM010000420.1 GCA_025351145.1 Chitinophagaceae bacterium | reverse complement strand
GAATATTCAACGCTGACCGGCTTGCATATTCAGCGGCTCTTGCTTGAAGCAGGGGTTCCTGCAAATTGTTTTCAAACAGCGATAGGAAAGGGGAGTGTGGGCGAAGCCTTGCTGCAGTTGCCTTTGAGCGGATATTTTTTTACCGGCAGTTACCGCACAGGAAAATATATTGCTGAAAGGGTTGCGTCGAAATTAGTGCCTTGCCAGTTAGAACTTGGTGGTAAAGATCCTTTATATGTGATGGATGATGTGGAGCATATTGAGAATGTTGCGGCCAATGCACTGGAAGGTGTTGTGTATAATAGTGGCCAGAGCTGCTGCGCGGTAGAGCGTATTTATGTACACGAAAATATTTACGATCAGTTTGTAAAAAGTTATGTGGAGCAGGTGAAGAAAATGGTGATCGGCGACCCTATGGAACCCACAACAGAGATCGGCCCATTAAGCCGCAAAGAACAAATGGAATTTTTGATCTCACAGATCAACGATGCAGAAGATAAAGGTGCCACTGTTCTGGCTGGCGGCAATATGCTTAACCGCGATGGATATTTTATAGAACCCACTGTTCTTACAAACGTAACCCACCAGATGAAAATAATGACCGAAGAAAGTTTTGGTCCCGTGGTTGGCATACAAAAAGTAAAGAATGATGCAGAGGCAATTGCATTAATGCTCGACACAGAATATGGTTTAACTGCAGCCGTATATTCAAAAAATTATGAGCGTGCAGAAGCAGTAATGAAACAGATGAACACAGGTACTGTATACTGGAATTGCTGCGATCGTGTAAGTGCAAATTTGCCCTGGAGTGGCCGCAAACATTCAGGTTTGGGAAGTACATTGTCTTACCAGGGAATCCGTGCTTTTGTGCAGCCGAAAGCTTATCATATAAGAGGATGATGAACCTCCATTCCCAAAGGAGCGCAGGAATTTTTTTATTATGAACCACGCTGAATTGCTACTATGAAGCTTCTCTTGCGTCGCACTCTTGTACGTTTATAACTTTATTGAACAATGCGCAAACCCGCTCTCCATCTCATTCCCCCTTATGGGGTTAAGGTGTTTAAAAATGCAATCAATTTGTCTGTTGCTTTTCTTCTGTGGCTGAAAATATTCTTTTCTTCCATACTCATTTCAGCAAAAGTTTTTTCGCTTCCGTCAGGGATAAAAACCGGATCGTATCCAAAGCCCTGAATACCTTTTTGATCTTCAATTATTTTGCCTTTGCAAACGCCATCAAATAAATATTCTTTGTTGTTAAGTATTAATGAGATCACTGTTCGGAATTGTGCATTCCTGTTTTCTTTGCCTTTAAGGTGTATCAATAATTTGTCAATATTATCCTGAAAGTTTCTTGTGCCGCCTGCATAGCGTGCACTCTTTACACCGGGCTCTCCGTTGAGTGCTTCCACCTCCAGCCCGGTATCTTCACTGAAACAGTTTTGTTTGGTGAGTTGATGTATGGTTTTTGATTTTTCTGTTGCATTTGCTTCCAAAGTATCATGCGGTTCGGGAATGTCAATATCAATGCCTGCTTCCTTAAGCGTGATGATGTTAAACCTGCTGCCAATTACTTTTCTTATCTCCTGTACTTTGTGTTCGTTGTTGGTTGCAAAGATGAGTGTTGTAATATGTTGCATATAATAATTGCGTATGATGCGCAATATAAAGATTTAGATTTTGTATGGTTGCATGCATTGTGGCCAGTATAGTTCTGAACGTACAAGAGTGCGACGCAAGAGAAGCTTCATAGCAGCAATAAGGCCCGGCCACAAAGTTTTATTATCAGTTAAAGCGGAACACCAACCGTAAATTTTGCAGCAATACCTGCTTCGGATGCAGATACAATTGTAACCAGCTCATCGTTGATTGAGTCTTTAAAAACCAAATCGGACACATTATTACGCACAGAAGTATTGGCACCATGGCCGGTGTACAATGGCGTTGTATAAACCTTGGGATTAAGCTTATCCGGAAAAGCAACTTGCGTTGTTTTTTTGGATACCGAATTGATGAATATTTCGAGATGTATATGCGTAATTCTGCCAGAATACCAGCCAGGGTAAATGGTATTGAAAACAACCAGTCCGTTCGCATCTGATAATTGTATGCCGCGCAAAAAAGTTTGGCCTGTAAGGTCCATTTCGCCTAAATACCCGGGCTCTTTAAAACCTGAATAATAACCGTCTTTATCGCAATGCCATATATCAACACGTGCACCCTGTATGGGCGTACAGTTATCGTTGGCGTTTACGATTCTCAGCTTCAAATTAAGCGGTATACCTGTTTTGCCTTCTGTAATATCAGAACGGAAAATGGCAGAGTTTTGAATAAGGTCAAGTTCGTAAGGGCCGGGCGTTTCCTGAGGCGTTGTAATGCATGCTGCTGCTGCGTTTTCGGCATCGGTGCTGCTGATTAATTCATTTGCAGCAGGTTCTTTTGTACACGCCTCAGCAAGTATTGAACCTATGCCAATTAGCCCTATACTGTTCTTTAAAAAATTTTTGCGTTCCATGGTTATTATTTTAAAAGTAAACGAATAATCTATTTACGGCTAAGGGCAAAAGGAAGATTGCTGCAACATGAATTTACTTTTATTTCTGCCCGATTTATACAGCGAAAATTAATTTCAATTTTTCCCAAAGTTTTCTTTTTTCTATTTTAACTGCTTCGGTATTAGCATCAGAAAGTGTTGCTGCAGGTGCCGTCATAAAAGTAGTGCCGGCATATTGCTGTACCTGGTAATACGGAATGGTGAATGGTAACTGTAAATCCTGTATAGTGGCATCGAACATAAGTATTTGCTTCGGCTGCAGTTGATCTTTTAAGGCAGCAAATTCAACGCTGGTATTGAGATGGTTTATTATGGCTGTATCGCCAATATTCAGTTTGCAGGCACTAAGTAATTTACCCAATGTACCCAGCCATTGATCGTTTACAAAAACAGCGTCCGGATCTTTTATAATTATTATAATATTTTTTTTGTTATCCCCCAGGTACCATTTTTTTGATGTTGGGATGGGGGATCCCTCCTGTTTTTCTTTTTTGTTTGTAACTTGCTGCCTTATTGCAGTTGTTGCTTTAGGGTTTTCTCCTGCAAGCACAAGACTGTCTTTATATAAACCGGCAATCACAACTTCGGGTAAGTTAATTATCATGTAAAATGCAAGGTTGTAAACGATTGTTAGTTTTGTTTTTTCTTTTTCTTTGCACAAATTTAGCGATATGACAGAAGCACTTAATATTAATGTTACAAAAGCCGAACGCAGCAAACTGCGTGATTTGAATTTAGAAAATCTTCCTTTTGGAAAATATTTTAGCGACCATATGCTGGAAGCTGATTATGAAAATGGCGAATGGAAAAATGTAGAGATTAAGCCATACCAGCCTTTGCTGCTTGAGCCATCCCTTTCTGCGCTGCATTATGGCCAGGCGATATTCGAAGGAATTAAAGCTTATAAAAATGAAGAAGGCGATGCTTTCATTTTTCGCCCTTACGATAATTTTAAACGCTTCAATATTTCTGCTGAGCGCATGAATATGCCTGTACTGCCTGAAGAAATTTTTATTGACGGTATGCGTCAATTGATTGAGCTCGACAAAAACTGGATACCAGCCAGAAAAGACCATTCATTATATATTCGCCCTTTTATGTTTGCGACTGATACCATGCTGGGCGTAAAACCTTCTGATACCTATAAGTTTTTAATTATTCTTAGTCCTACGGGCCCATATTATTCTACTCCAATGAAAATTGCTGTAGAAGAAAAATATACACGAGCTGCACCCGGGGGTGTTGGGTTTTCTAAAAATGCAGGCAATTACGGCGGCAGCATGCTGGCTGCCACAGAAGCCAAAAAACATGGCTACGATCAGGTTTTGTGGACAGATGCATTTGAACACAAATGGCTGCAGGAAGTGGGTATGATGAATGTATTTTTCATGATTAGTAATGTTGTAATTACGCCTTCTTTGGAAGAAGGAACCATATTAGAAGGTGTAACAAGGCAAAGCGCCATTACCGGTTTAAAAGAAATGGGTTATACTGTTGAAGAACGCCGCATCAGCATTGATGAATTAATGGAGGCATACAAAAAGGGAACTTTTCAGGAAGTTTTTGGAACCGGAACGGCTGCAACCATTGCATACATCAAAGAACTAAAATATAAAGATTTTGTAATGGAGTTTGATGTGGCAAACTGGAAAACCGCTCCTGAATTAAGGCGTTGGATCACCGGCATAAGAGAAGGAAAAATCGAAGATAAATACGGCTGGATGTACAAAATATAAAAGCAGGATATTTTTAAATTTAAATCCCATACATAAAATGTGTGGGATTTTTTTGCTGTTCAACTGCACAATACCAGCATCAGTTTTTATAGCATCGTCCCTTGCGTCGCAATCCTTTTATCTGCATATCAATAGTCATCTTCAGCATCATAAGCAATTACCAAAATAAAATATAACCAGCATTTTAGCATAACCACAAAATAAAAAAATCCCGAACACTTTTCAGTATCCGGAACTTTCAACTTTTACCTTTTCCTGTAGAGCGTACGGGAATCGAACCCGTGATTCCTCCGTGAAAGGGAGGTGTCTTAACCCCTTGACCAACGCTCCGTTTAATCCAGTGCAGCTTACAGATGATTATAAACCGCTTTTTGATTTGGGAGTGCAAAAATAGGCGCATGGGGTTAACCGCCAAAATTTTTTTAATTTATAGCTTGTATTGCAACCCTAACGGTTAAGCACAGATGTGTTGAAAGTATTGTTGTTATTGGCTTTCGGCAGATTTTGCCTGCAAATACTTTTGGGGCATGCACTAAGTTGATGAAGAAAGTTATACAGTACAAGAGTGCGACGCAAGGAACGATCCCATTAATTTCAAATGCCCGGTTCACAAAAATATTGCTGATATCGAAACCGGTTAATCTTAGATATTCAAAATTTATCACAGAAAATTTGCCGAATCCCTTTATTTTCGCGGTGCTTTTTTAAACTTAAACAATCAAAATATGAGCACAGTAAAAGTTGCGATCAACGGTTTCGGACGTATCGGCCGTTTGGTATATCGTCAAATCTACAACATGGAAGGAATTGATGTGGTTGCAATTAACGATTTAACCAGTCCTAAAGTATTGGCACACCTTTTAAAATACGACAGCGCACAGGGTCGTTTCGATGCCAATGTTACCGCAACAGAAGATTCGATAGTTGTAAACGGCGATACCGTTAAAATATATGCACAGAAAGATCCTGCACAAATTCCATGGGGCGCACACGAAGTGGATGTGGTAATCGAAAGCACAGGTTTCTTTACCGATAAAGCAAAAGCTGAAGCACATATTACCGCAGGCGCAAAACGCGTGGTGATCTCTGCACCGGCAACCGGCGATCTTAAAACAGTAGTATTCAACGTTAACCACAATATTCTTGATGGCAGCGAAACCATTATCAGTTGCGCAAGTTGTACCACCAACTGTTTGGCTCCAATGGCTAAAACGCTGAATGATCAGTTTGGTATTGTAACAGCTATCATGACTACCATTCACGCCTACACAAACGATCAGAACACGTTAGATGCACCGCATCCTAAAGGCGATCTTCGCCGTGCAAGGGCCGCTGCTGCCAACATTGTTCCTAACTCTACCGGCGCCGCAAAAGCAATTGGCCTTGTACTTCCTGAACTGAAAGGCAAATTAGACGGCAGTGCACAGCGTGTACCGGTAATCACCGGTTCTTTAACTGAACTTACTTCCATACTCGCAAAAAAAGTAACCGTAGAAGAATTGAATACAGCCATGAAAGCAGCAAGCAACGAAAGCTTTGGTTATACCGAAGATGAAATTGTAAGCAGCGATGTTATAGGTACAAGTTTCGGTTCATTGTTCGATGCCACACAAACAAAAGTATTAACCGTTGGCGATCAGCAACTGGTTAAAACAGTAAGCTGGTACGATAACGAAATGAGCTACGTAAGCCAGTTGGTACGCACAGTTAAGTTTTTTGCAGGTTTAATTTCTTAAATGCATTTTATTGACCCGGCAATTGAACATGAATTTAACTTTAGTTGCGTCGCACACTTGTACAATTAGATATTTACTGAACTTAAACAGCCGTGCAACAACATAATAAAAACCGCAGTGGAAACGCTGCGGTTTTTTGTTTAAATTTGTACTTAGAAAAGAAAGCAATTTTCAGCTCAACCAAAAAATAAAAATCAATTTAAATAACTGTTATGATCAAATTTTCCGAACACAATTTCTCTGGCGAGAAAGCCTTGATACGCGTAGATTTTAATGTGCCGCTTGATAAGCAAACCCTTGCTATTACTGATGATACAAGGATGACGGCGGCAGTACCTACCATTAAAAAAATACTGGCAGATGGTGGAAGCGTAATTCTCATGAGCCATCTTGGCCGCCCCAAAGGTGGGCCTGAAGACAAGTATTCATTGAAACATATTGTAAAACATCTAAGCGACCTGCTTGGCGGCACAACAGTATTCTTTGCTGATGATTGTATTGGTACGCAAGCCGGCATGACAGCAACAATGCTAAGGCCTGGAGAGGTTCTGCTATTAGAAAACCTTCGCTTTTATCCTGAAGAAGAAAAAGGCGATGAAGCATTTGCAGAGAAATTATCCAAGCTTGGCGATATGTATGTGAATGATGCATTTGGTACCGCACACCGGGCACATGCATCTACAGCTGTTATTGCAAAATACTTTGCCAGCGATAAAAAAATGTTTGGCCTTTTAATGGAAGGCGAAGTAGCCAGTGCAGAAAAAGTATTGCATCAATCAGAGAAGCCATTCAGTGCAATTATTGGTGGCGCAAAAGTTTCTGATAAAATTCTCATTATTGAAAATTTATTAGAAAGGGCCACGGATATTATCATCGGTGGTGGCATGGCTTATACATTCATGAAAGCACGTGGTGGGAAAATTGGCAATTCACTTTGTGAAGAAGACCGTTTAGATACAGCAAGGGATTTATTGAAGAAAGCTATAGAAAAAAATGTAAGCATCCATCTTCCGGAAGACTCTGTAATTGCTGATAAATTTGCTGCAGATGCAGAAACAAAAGTATGTATGAGCGATGCCATTCCTGATGGCTGGATGGGTTTGGATATTGGCCCAAAAGCATGCGGCATTTTCTCCGAAATTCTCCGCCGCTCCAAAACAATTTTGTGGAATGGCCCACTGGGTGTTTTTGAAATGGAAAAATTTCAGGCAGGTACAAAAGCTATTGCCGTTGCAGTAGCAGAAGCTACGGGAAACGGAGCTTTCTCTTTGGTTGGCGGCGGCGACAGTGTTGCAGCCGTAAACCAGTTTGGCTTTACAGATAAAGTAAGCTATGTAAGTACCGGCGGCGGCGCTATGCTGGAATATTTTGAAGGCAAAGAATTGCCCGGTATTGCCGCTATTAAAGCGTAAGAAATAAACTCATAAATTGTAAAATGCTTTGGTGAAATTTCATCAAAGCATTTTTGTTTTTGTAAACGGGCCTGCACGTTGCTGAATAATGTTTAGAACGTACAAGTGAGTGACACAAGGGACGACGATAGTAGCAATGCTGCCTGTAAACAAAGTATCTGTATTTTCACCGAATGCCGGCAACGAATCCACATATTAAAAGGTTACTGCAATGTATTGACCTTGAAGAAAAGGAACAGGTAAAAAGATACAGTTTAGATCAGCAGCATACACTGCGCTCATTAAAGGCAGAAGGTTTGGCATTGCATCCTGTTACTGTAACGAGAAAAAATTTTGGCTATGCAGATTATCCTGAAATCATCTTCAGGCTTAACTTTCCGGCTGAGACGAATCTTTTTAAAGACGGTGTGGCCATCGAATGTTTTTCCCATGGCGAAGAACCTGTTAAAGGTGTTTTAATCAGCCTGGAAGGCAAGGCTGGCGAGTTTAGATTGTTTGCACCAGACTTCCCTGACTGGATTGAAGATGGTAACGTGGGCATAAAACTGGCACCGGATCAGCGCACTACAACAATCATGAAAAAGGCGCTGAATGAACTGGAAAGCAACAAAGAGCTTTTTCAATTATTTGAACAACTTCACAGCACTGCGACAGAAAAAATTTCAGCGAATCCAAAACCATCTTTGCTATCATTCAACAATAAAATTTTAAATGATAGCCAGCAGCATGCTGTAGCAGCCATTGTAGAAAATGAACGGATAACAATTGTTCATGGTCCGCCGGGTACCGGTAAAACCACCACTTTAATTGAAGCCATTATGCAGTTAATTAAGGCCGGTGAAAAAGTGTTGGTATCTGCACCCAGCAATACAGCAGTTGACAATATTGCTAAAGGTCTTATTGCACAAAATGTTCGTGTATTAAGAGTAGGTAATACGGGCAAAATTGATGAAACAATTTTTTCACATACACCCGAAGGCAGACTGGCAAATGGAAAACAGCAGAAAGAAATAAAAGAATTAAAAATAAGGGCAGAAGAGTTTAGGAAAATGGCTTTAAAGTATAAAAGAAGTTTTGGCAAAGCTGAGAGGGAGCAGCGCAACCTTTTATTTAAAGAAGTAAAAAATATAAGAGTTGAAATAAAAAAATTACAGGCTTACAATGAAGAAAAATTATACACTGAGGCCAATGTAATTTTAGGAACACCGGTTGGTTTGTATGATGCAAAGATCAACCATATTAAATTCCATACTTTGGTTATTGATGAAGCCGGCCAATGCATAGAACCGCTTGCCTGGTGCATTTTTCCATTGGCTCAAAAATATGTGCTGGCAGGCGACCATCTGCAACTGCCGCCCACTGTATTAAGCAATGACGCTGTACGTTTAGGATTTAACCAATCTATTTTAGAAATAAGTATTGCTTCGCTTGACCGGGTGTTTTTATTGAACACGCAATACAGGATGAGAGAAGCCATTGCAGGCTTCTCCGGTAATTATTTTTATAAAGGCATGCTACAAACAGCGGCCTACTTAAATAACCACGGAACACATATCAGTTTTATTGATACTGCTGGGTCAGGTTACAATGAAGTGCAGGGCAGTAATGGCATGAGTTTGCAAAACGAAGGCGAGTTAATAATCGCACAAAAGCTGGTAAATACAGAAGCCCTCGATCCACTTAAAACCGCTTTTATTTCTCCTTACTCCGGTCAGGTTGCTACAGCAAAAGAGGTATTGCCAAAAGCCATACGCATCAGCACTATCGACAGTTTCCAGGGGCAGGAGAAAGAGATCATTATCCTGTCTTTGGTTCGCAGCAACGATGATGGCGATATTGGTTTTTTAAAAGATTACCGCAGGATGAATGTGGCGCTTACAAGGGCTAAAGAACAATTATTTGTAATAGGCGACAGCGCTACTATTGGCGCTGATGCTTTTTATAATTCCTTTCTCACGTATATTGAAAAAAATGGAACCTACCGCACCGTTTGGGAGTTTGATCTTTAATGTGATTAAAATATTATTGAAGTCAGCAGCATAACTTTTGATGATCTTCTCTTGCGACGCTCCATTCAAATTCCTGTTTACATGGCAGCATTTTAAAACAACAAAATTTGCTGCGTTTAATCAAAATAAAAAGGCGCTTTTCTTCAAGCGCCTTTTTATTTGAAACATTTCAACCTAATTGTAGGCTGCTTTTTTTGAATGTTCATTTTCTGCCAGTTCAATAATTTCATCAGGTGTTTGGTGAACACTAAATTTTTCTCCACCTATCATTTGAATCATTGTTTGAATGATATCATTGTAGTTCAAACGTTTTACAGATGATATGTTGTTTGCGTTGATGATCACTGATCCGTCTTCCGTTTCGTCGAACGAATCAAGTTTAATGAAGCATGCTTTCATAAATAATATTTTAGGTTAACAATGCTTTCCTGCTTGGGAAAACCGTGCCACAAAAACAATGAGCCGTTAAAATAACATTAGCAGTAAACATTTATACTGCATTCATCTGTTTCGAGCCGTAAGCAATTTTGTGAGTAAAAGATAATAATAAAAGCAGGGGTAAAATTAGCCTCAAAACGTGATTAATCAGCTACACAATATTTGGGTCATTTTTGTACATGATATCAATCATTGTACGCAGCTAAACTTCACACTATCTTACACTCAAAATTATAAACTATGAAAGCATTAGTATATCATGGCCCAAACGCCAAAGCATGGGAAGATAAACCCATGCCAACCATTATTGACGCAACAGATGCGCTGGTAAAGATTTACAAGACAACCATTTGCGGTACCGACCTGCACATAATGAAAGGTGATGTTCCTGCAGTTACCGATGGCCGCATCCTTGGCCATGAAGGCGTGGGTGTAATAGAAGAAGTTGGCAGCGCCGTTACCAGCTTTAAAAAAGGAGATCATATGTTGATATCCTGCATTTCATCCTGTGGTAAATGCGAATATTGCAAACGCGGAATGTACTCGCATTGCGAAAACGGTGGCTGGATTCTCGGCCATTTAATTGACGGTACCCAAGCCGAATATGTGCGCATTCCCTTTGCTGATAACAGTCTCTATCATATACCTGCAGGCAGCGATGAAGAAGCACTGGTAATGTTGAGCGACATATTGCCCACCGGCTTTGAATGCGGCGTATTAAATGGCCAGGTTAAACCCGGAGATACGGTTGCAATTGTTGGTGCCGGGCCTATTGGTCTTGCGGCATTGCTTACCGCGCAGTTCTATTCA
>JANXWM010000359.1 GCA_025351145.1 Chitinophagaceae bacterium | reverse complement strand
CAGCACAGCTTCCGGGCCACCACCCTGGTATTTGGTAAGCGGCACAAAACCCCAACTCATGCTCGGCGTTTTTTCCCAGGTGCCATCAAAAATGTTCTGGCGGTTTAAGATCATCTGCTGCTCACGTGGTAATGAAAAATTTACTTCGCGGTAACCGATAGCGATCTTATTTGTTCCATCTAAAAAATACCAGTCGGGCGCATTTACATACACACCATGTTCACTGCACCAGTGGTATAAACCCTTCTGCAGTTCCATCTGTTTCCACTGCGAATCATCCAAACCTTTATGACCCGGATGCGTTGTGGAGGCACAAACATCACCGGGGTATGGGCCATCATTTTCAAAAATGTCGAAGCCTGTGCTGCTGATGAAATATTTTAGTTCATCAATATAATGCAGTCCCCATTTACTGCCCATGCAGGGTGCATTTCCAAAAAATGCTGCAGCATCCGGTTTACCGGTTATGGGGTCTATCACATCATCTTCATCACTTATTTTTCTTGAACTGAATAAAGAATAACCGCCGATCAAAATATTTTTTGAATGCGCATAGGCAGCAAGTTGTTTCCATTTTTTTATGTTGGCGGCAGAGCTATCTTCCATATTGCAATGGCTGCCGAAACTTAGTATCAATGCTTCGTAACCTGTGGCTGCGCATTGATCAATGGCCTGTTTTACTTCTTCATCATTCTTACTAACAAGATGCATGAATATTGGGTTCTCTGTAGTCCATAGGGCTACTGTTGCATACATTTTACGAATAGCTAAACCGCGCCTTTCACGGTCGTAACTATCCATAAGCAATTCATGTGTGCGTACAGATTTATAAACAGCACCTGGCTGTAATTCAATGCCGGTAACCTTCTCAGGATACACTTCCAGCAAACAAGGTGTTTGATAATTGTAATTTACCTGCGAAGTATAAATGCTGTCTGTTTTCCAATGCGTAGTCTGGTCACTGATATCGTAACGCATAGCATTATTAAAAGCATAATTGGTTTCTACATAAATGCCATGTTGTTTTTTCATTTGTTCGGGACTACCCACTACAGCACTTTCTTCTTCTACAAATGCAAGCACTTCATTTACTGTACGATTGATAGTAAAAATATGATCGCTTTTATTTTCTACTGAAACCCATTTTACAATTAATGGTAAGCCATCATACAATTCATAATTCACTGTAACAACAAGTCCTTTTAGTTCATTAAGGTTTGACTGATAAATAAATGAAAGCATTTTGCCCGAAGGTTGTTTTGTATTGGTTGCCCATGCATGCGGTTTCCAGTTAATAAATGGCTGAATATTTGAAACGCTGTAAGATTGAAACTGAAAATCATTTTTATTATTGGTGAAAGAATCAACCCATGCAGGCATCAGATAGGCCTGCTCTTTTTGCCCGTATAAACCGCCCACATTATACTCTTTTCCGTTGATGGTTAATCTTGCTTCGGGTTTTACGGCACGTAATAATTGCTGGCCGTTGCTCATATTTTTATAATCGGTGCAGGCCACATTTGGCGCTATGCGAAAAGTTCTTTTAAGTAAGCCATTGTATAAAATAATGTCTTTACTATTCGTGTTTGCGTAAACCTGTGCCTTAGTAGTAACAGGGGTTACAAGCCAATCCTGAGTTATAAGTTTATCATAACCTGCATTCCATTGTGGCAAGGTATTTCCTGTTGTTTGTGCGTTGATACTGATGCACGACAGAAAGAATAATAAAAACAATTTCATTTGTTTCATAAGCAATATTTCGTTCGCTAAATATCTGATTATTTTTTTGTACCGGGCTGTAGAATTGTTATGATAATTTACTTGCGTCGCACTCTTGTGCGGCTGGAATATGTGGCGGCTTTTAGCGAAGCAGAGGGATGATAACTTAGGTGCCGATTTCATTAACGGTAAAAGCAACGAAAATATAGCTACTTGGGTTAATTAAAATTTGGTTGAGGATAAGTGGATTTAGTTATTTTAAGAGTTAAACTTTCAATCTGATGTTTTAAAGAATGCCATTCCCTATTTTGCTCATTATGCCTTTTTCTTAATTCATCTATCTGAGATTTTAAAGATTCAGATTGATTTTTAAGATTAATAGAGGCAATTAAACTTAATATTATTATGCCAATTAGTCCTATATAAAAAAAAGCATTAATTCCTATATCTCCTATCCAACAAAAAATAAATACTATTATGACAATTACGAGTACTACTACTCTATCAAATTTCTTATTTTCAAAATCTGATTTCCTTTGCTCAATTATTTTAAATCTCTCTTCTACTACATTGATGCTGATTTTTAATTCCTCAATTTTACTTTCTACAATTTTTATTTTACTGTTTAATTCTCTTAATTTTTCGTCATTTTTATCATTATCTACTTGTTTTAATATTTCTGAAGTGATGTAACTTTCTTTATAGTACTTAAGCATTTTATATTTACTAGAAATACTGTTATTTAATCCAGATAATGTATAATTTATATTTTGGTAAATAATATATTCATTTTTGCCTTTATAGTTTTTTTCAAACTTTTCAAAATCGGTTTCAATTTTT
>JANXWM010000331.1 GCA_025351145.1 Chitinophagaceae bacterium | reverse complement strand
GGTTGTGCATGGCCATGTAACAAACGAAATGCGCAAGGAATTAAAAATATTCGGCAGTAAATGGTTTGCATGCGGTTTAAGTTTGGTATTACATCCGCTAAACCCATTTGTGCCCACAGTGCATTGCAACTATCGTATGTTCGAATTGTACGATGACAACAACGAAGTAATTGACCGCTGGTTTGGCGGTGGTACAGACCTTACCCCCTATTATTTATTCGAAGAAGATGCAAAACATTTTCACCAGACGTATAAAAATGTGTGCGACAAATTTGATCCTTCCTTCTTCAAAAAATTTAAAGAAACCTGCGATAACTATTTTGTAAACTGGCACCGTAATAAAGAGCGCCGTGGTATAGGTGGAATATTTTACGACTATCAAAAACCCTCTGGCGAAAAAAATGCAGCTTTCTGGATAAACTTTGGCAAGGCCTGCGGCGATGCCTTCGTTGAAGCCTATATTCCTATTATTGAAAAACGAAAAGATACCCCATACACAGCAGAACATAAACACTGGCAGGAGATTAGAAGAGGCCGTTACGTTGAATTTAATTTGGTACACGACCGCGGTACTTTATTTGGCCTAAAAACAAATGGCAGAACAGAAAGTATTCTCATGAGTTTGCCCCCAACCGTTAGGTTCGAGTACAATTATCAACCCTTGCCCGGCAGTGAAGAAGATAAACTTTTACAGGCATGTTTACATCCAATAGATTGGGTGTAAATTTTTTGTAGCCGGCAATAGAATAAGCATGAGGCTTTCGTTGCGTCGCACACTTGTACTTTATAATATTACTCAACAAAAAGACATTATGATATTACTCCGCAGAAACAGGATACTCCGTCAGTCACTTGCAATAAGAAGCCTGGTTGCTGAAACTATTTTAAGGCCATCCGATTTTATTGCTCCGCTTTTTATTGATGAAGGTGAAAATATTGCATTCGAAATTCCCTCCATGCCCGGCTATTACCGCTACTCAATTGACAATACAATTAAAGAAGCAAAAGATCTCTGGAGTCTTGGCATAAAGAGTGTATTACTTTTTGTAAAAGCGAAAGACGAAACAAAAGATAACACCGGCAAAGAAGCATGGAACCCGGATGGTTTAATGCAGCGCAGCATAAAAGCTATAAAAGATGCATGCCCTGAAATGCTTGTTATGACTGATGTTGCGCTCGATCCCTATTCTTCCTACGGCCACGATGGTATTGTAGAAAACGGCGAAATTGTAAATGACCCAACCGTTGAAGCACTGGTAAAAATGAGCCTCAGCCATGCGCAGGCAGGAGCCGATTTTGTTGCACCAAGCGATATGATGGATGGCCGCATTGGTGCCATTCGTGAAGCACTTGAGCAAAATAATTTTACACATACCGGTATCATGGCATACAGCGCAAAATATGCTTCATGCTTTTACGGCCCCTTCCGCGATGCACTTGATTCTGCTCCTGGTTTTGGCGACAAAAAAACTTACCAGATGGATTACGCCAACCGTACCGAAGCGATCAAAGAAACACTCATGGACATCGAAGAAGGTGCCGATATCGTTATGGTAAAACCAGCAATGGCTTACCTCGATATTATACGTGAAGTAAAGAATGCTGTTGATGTTCCCGTGAGTGCTTATCACGTGAGTGGCGAATATGCCATGATAAAAGCTTCGGCAAAAATGGGCTGGATTAATGAAGAAAAAGCGGTGATTGAAAGCCTCACTTCAATCAAGCGTGCAGGTGCAGATTTAATTGCCACTTACTTTGCAAAAGACGCAGTTAAGTTAATTGTTTGATAAGTTGATTGGCTGAATATGAACCAGGCTTTCAGATTTGCTATAAGGCGTCCCTTGCGTCAGTCTATCCCGATAGCAAAGCGTATCGGGACACTCTTGTACTGTAACAATTCTATTCATCAAAAAAAGTGTAACATGTTTATAATTGAATTAACCTACAAAGTTCCGGCTGCAGAAATTGATGCACGCATGGCAGAGCATGTGGCTTTTCTCGATAAGCATTATCATTCGGGCCACTTCCTTGCATCAGGAAGAAAAGAGCCACGCGATGGCGGATTAATTTTTGCAAAAGCGTCGTCCAGGAAATCAATTGAAAAAATTATTGAAGAAGATCCGTTTAAGATTAACGGACTGGCAGATTACCGCATCATTGAATTTAAAGCAACCAAAAAAATAAAGGCATATGATGCTTTTGCAGAAGAAGAATAACAGTTATGAATATTGAAACCAGCAAACAACTATTCGAACGGGCGCAGCAATCTATTCCCGGTGGTGTAAACTCACCCGTTCGGGCATTTAAAAGTGTAGGAGGAACACCCCTATTTATCGGCAGAGCAAAAGGCGCTTACCTCTATGATGCAGATGGCAATAAATATATTGATTACATCGCATCATGGGGCCCAATGATCCTCGGTCATGCTTATGAACCTTTGGTAAAAGCTATACAGGAACAGGCAGTATATTCCACATCTTACGGTGCACCAACAGAGCTGGAAATAAAAATGGCCGAGCTTATAAAAAGCATGGCGCCCAATGTTGACTTAATCCGCATGGTAAGCAGCGGCACCGAAGCCTGCATGAGTGCGCTTCGTGTGGCAAGGGGCTTTACCGGCAGAAATAAATTTATCAAATTCGAAGGCTGTTATCATGGCCATGCAGATGCATTTTTGGTAAAGGCCGGTAGTGGTGTTGCTACGCTTAACATCCAAACAATTCCCGGCGTAACTGCAGGTGTAGCCAATGATACACTCACCTGCGCTTACAACGATCTTGCTGCGGTTGAAAAATTAGTAGAAGAAAACAAAGGTGAAATTGCTGCCATTATTGTTGAGCCTGTGGCAGGAAATATGGGTTGTATTTTACCGGCTCCCGGTTTTCTGGAAGGCATTCGTAAAATATGTGATGCCGAAAATATTATTTTTATTTTCGACGAAGTAATGACGGGTTTTCGCCTTGCACCAGGCGGTGCTCAGGAAAAACTTGGAATAGATGCAGACCTTGTAACCTACGGCAAAGTAATTGGCGGTGGTTTACCTGTTGGTGCATTTGGCGGCAAGAAACACATTATGCAAATGGTGGCACCTTTAGGCAATGTTTACCAGGCAGGCACATTAAGCGGCAACCCCATCGCCATGATTGCCGGTTATACTTTGCTTTCCATTTTAAAGGAACAGCCGCAACTGTTACAGCAGCTTGATGATAAAACAGCTTACTTAAAAAATGGATTGGATAAAGAGCTCGCAGCATCGGGCACACCTTATATAATCAATCACTTTGGTTCAATGCTCAGTGTGCATTTCAGCGGTCATCCTGTTACAGATTTTGCAAGCGCTGCCTCAGCAAATAATGAGTTGTTTAAAAAATATTTTCATGCCATGCTTAACCGCGGCGTATATCTGCCGCCTTCTGCTTTTGAAAGCTGGTTCCTAAACAATGCATTGTCTTACGATGACCTTGACAATACCATAAAAGCCACCGCAGAAAGTCTTAAAGAGATTTTATAAATCGTGTTTATAAAACTTTTAAAAGGGAACAAGTCTGTTAAACGGTCTGTTCTTTTTTTATGCTCACGTTTTATCGAGAAAGGCATTTTTAACCGGGCTGAAGAATTTCATGGCATCGCCTGTTGCGTCGCACTCTTGTACTTTCTGAACATTATTCAGCTACAGGCTGCAAGCTATAAGCTGCAAGCAAATATGCGCAAGTGTGCAGCGTGCAGCCCAAAGCCCAAAGCTATTCAACCGTACAAGAGTGCGACGCAACAAAATCTTCATTCATATTCT
>JANXWM010000317.1 GCA_025351145.1 Chitinophagaceae bacterium | reverse complement strand
AAATGGTAATGGAACTATCTGGCATCATGGCCCGTTTAATTTTGCAAATGGTTTGGCCATCTCCGCAAACGAAGACTGGCTCTATGTTGTATGCACCTGGCTGCCCGGCGTAGAACGTATTGCAATCAATGCTGATGGTACCGCCGGCAAGCGTGAAGTGTTCTGCACTTTACCACAAACTTGTCCCGATGGAATTGCATTTGACAGCGAAGAAAATTTGTATGTAAGTTGCTATGCGCCCAACACAATTTATAAAGTAACACCACAACAACAGGTGAGTTTGCTTATCAACGATTGGGAAGCGCATACCCTAAGTAACCCCACCAACATAGCATTCAGAGGCAACGAATTGTTCACTGCAAATCTTGGGCGCTGGCATGTTAGTAAAATAAATATCGGCGTGCAGGGATTAAAGCTTGCCTGTCATCATTAGTATTGTTTTTATGAGCCAGGCTGCATTGCTACTATGAAGCTTTACTTGCGTCGCACTCTTGTACTTTCTCGTCATTGCGAGGCACGAAGCAATCTGCATTATTGAACTTTACCGAAGCGAAAGATGCCTGCAAGCTACCAACATCAGCATAACTAAATTTATGTTCCAGGCTACTTCACTAAAGAATAGTTTTCATCTTTAAAGGTTATCTGTATTTTTAAACCACAACAACCAAACTCTAGTGAACGAAGACCAAAACGTACCAGAAGACAACTCCCTGCCGGGCAATCAGCCGGATGAAGATCAAATACCAATTTCTCAAAAGGAAGAAGTAAGTGAAAACATTTCACCACCAGAAACTATTGCTCCAACTGAACCTCAATCTGAAAACTCAAAACTCCAAACTGAGAACATGGAAGTACATCACCACCCAAACGTAGAAAAGAAAAACTTCAAAGAATATTTACTGGAAGGCTTAATGATATTCCTTGCAGTTACCATGGGTTTTATTGCAGAGAATATAAGGGAGCATATTACAGAGCATAAAAACGCCGGTATTCTTGCGGAGTCTCTGTTTGAAGATATAAAAAAAGATACTGCAGCCTTACATACCATGATTTCTTTCAGCGGCAAAAAAATAAATGCAGCCGATAGTCTTGTTGCAATACTCCACATGCCCCGTAATCAATGGAATGATACAAGTTTTTACAGGAATATGTCTCCTATGTTAATTGCACTTCCTTTTTTCCCAACTGATGGCACCTATGCACAAATGAAAGCTTCCGGCACATTGCGATATTTCGATCAATCCCTCGTTAATCTTATGAACGCGTATGATGTACAGTTAAGAAAAACGCACCTCAGGGAAGATGGAGAGGCTCAAGGCGCATGGATACTTGGGCCCTTTAGTTTTGACTTTATAAATTTAGAGGTCCTTGGTGATCTGCGTTTTAACAAGCCTGTTACGCATGATATGTACATAAAAACTATTGACAAAGCAACCACTGATAAATTTATTAACCTGGTAGTTATGAACAGAACTTTTCGTATGCGTTCCCTGCAGGAATATGAAGAGCAACTAAAAATTGCAGATAAATTAATTGGGGCTTTGGAAAAAGAATACGATTTAGAAAATAAGTAAAGAAAAAAAATTTGTACCGGGCAGCAATACTGCTTTTGAGCTTTTGATGTTGCGAATTTGCTGCTTCGACACGCAAATTCCTCACTTGTGCGTTCAGCTCAATATTGAACAAGGCGTACAAGAGTGCGACGCAACGGATGCCTCATAGAAAACAAAAAGTTGGGTACATAAAAAATAAATTATGGCAGAAGAAGAAAAAATAGAACCAGGACCGGAAGAAAAAGCAAGTGAAAATATTTCACCACCGCAAGCTATTGAACAAAACGAAACACAAATCGAAACATCAGATATGCCTGCCGGACAGGCAGATATCACAACATCAGACATACAAAACATGGAAACACACGCACACGAGCTGCACAAAGCACCCGGCCACGGATGGAAACATTATTTCTTTGAATTCTTTATGCTGTTCCTTGCCGTGTTCTGCGGGTTTCTGGCAGAGAATGTAAGGGAAACACAAGTGGAAAAGGACCGGGAAAAGGAGTATATAAAAACAATGATCAGCGACCTTCGGGATGATACAATTTCTCTAAACAATAGCATTAAAGGGTACAAGCAAAAAGGAGTTGAATTAGACAGCCTTATTTACCTGTTGAATGCACCAGAAATAAAAGAGCGGGGAGCAGAAATATATTTCTATGGCAGAAAAGCTAACAGGTTTAGTTTCTTCACCAGCACCGACAGAACTATACAACAAATGAAAAACTCCGGCGCCTTCCGGTTGATTAGAAATGATAGTGCAGCAAGCGGTATTCTTGCGTATTATTCTATCATAAACGAGGTAAATGTTTTTCAAAATAATACCAATCAGGAAGCAGAAGATGTTTACAAGATCGACAGCAGAAAGCTTTTTAACCCACTGGTATTTGAAACAATGGTTAACGATGCAACGCATAATGAAGTTATTAAACCAACAGGTAATCCTCAACTGCTCACATTTGATAAATCAACTATTTTAAATGTAATCTCCACCATACATTATCTGGAAGGGGCGAGAAGAAATTTACAGTATTACTATGTTGATTTAAAGGAAAACGCTGTAAAATTAATGGCATTACTTAAAAAAGAATACAACTTAGAAGATGAATAACGAAAGCAACATACCTGAAGAAAATTCCGGAGAGCAAATACCAATTCCCAAACAGGAAGAAG
>JANXWM010000312.1 GCA_025351145.1 Chitinophagaceae bacterium | reverse complement strand
AAAGTTATAAAGTACAAGAGTGCGACGCAAGCGGTGCCCAATAAGCATTCAGTTGCCCGGTACAAAATGGTATTCTTTTTTTACTTGTAAAATAAATATATGGGTATTAGAATCGGTATGGGAGTTGACTTTCACCAATTGGTTGAAGGAAGGAATTTGTGGATTGGAGGTGTACACGTACCGCACAAAAAAGGTGCACTTGGCCACAGCGATGCTGATGTTTTACTGCATGCAATATGCGATGCTTTATTGGGGGCAGCCTGCCTTGGGGATATTGGTGAACATTTTCCCGATACATCTGCTGATTTTAAAAATATTGATAGCAAAATTCTGTTGGCGAAAACATTTGAGCTTATTAAAGCAGAAGGTTACAGCATTGTAAATATTGATACCATGCTTTGCCTGGAAATGCCCAAAATAAAGCCTTATATCCCGGCTATGAAGCAATGTATAGCTTCTATTCTTGAGGTTAAGGAAAACGATGTTTCTATTAAAGCTACAACTACTGAGAAGATGGGTTTTGTTGGCCGTGAGGAAGGTTTAATGGCTTATGCCACCGTATTAATTCAGTGCGTTTAATATAATTATGGCTGATAACTATTGTAAATGTGCAGCTTCATTTGATTAGCTTTGCCGCCGTGGAAAAAATAACAGTAAAAATTATTAATCAGTCTAACAACTCATTGCCATCTTATGCAACCTCTGGTTCATCTGGTATGGATTTGCGGGCATGGCTTAGTGAACCGATTATACTGGAACCGATGCAGCGCTTTGCTGTACCCACTGGATTGTTTATTGAATTGCCTGACGGCTTTGAAGCACAGATAAGGCCAAGAAGTGGTCTTGCCCTTAAGCAGGGAATCACCTGCTTAAACACACCCGGCACAATTGATGCAGATTACCGGGGAGAAATAAAAATTATCCTTATTAATTTATCGGGTGAGCAGCAATTGATACAGCATGGCGACAGGATAGCGCAAATAGTAATTCAAAAAGTTACCAGGGCACAATGGCAAACATCCATTGAATTAAGCGAAACAAAAAGGGGCGAAGGTGGATTTGGGCATACGGGTAAATCATAAATATTAAGCATGAAAAAAGCAGTATATTTTATTTTAATGATAACGCTGATAGCATCCTGCCGGCCTTCAAAAAAAGTGCAGCGGATAAATGATGCCATTACAAAAAGAGATACAACAGAAGCAGTTATTGTAAAGCCGGTTGAAGAAAAAATTGATTCATTCTCTATAGTTAAAAATATTATCAGTAACCTTAATAAACACAAGGTTGATTTCAATACTTTTTCGGCAAAAATAAAAGTAGATTACCAGGGGAAGGAAAATGGTGATCAAAACGCTACTGCTTATATCCGCATTCAAAAAGACAGCATCATCTGGATATCTTTAACCGGAGCTTTGGGAATTGAAGGTGTGCGGCTGGAGATTTTTAAAGACAGTTTTAGGCTGATGAATAAACTGGAAAAAACTTATCAAACAAAGAGCATTGCCAATATGCAGGAGCTAACAAAAGTGCCTTTTGATTTTTATTCCCTGCAGGATATTATTATCGGTAACCCGGTTTTTACTGACAGTAATATCGTTTCTTATACTGCTACCGAAAATGAGTTACTCATTTTAATGGTTGGGGATGTTTTTAAACACCTTATTTCACTGGAGAACAAAAACTTTAGGGTATTACACAGCAAGCTTGATGACATTGACCCACTGCGCAACCGCACCTGCGATATTACTTATGATGATTATGAAAATGCAGGTGACTTTTATTTTTCAACCAAGCGACGTATTACCGTTGCAGAAAAATCTAAACTCGATATTGATATACAGTTTAAAGATTATTCATTCAACAAACTGCAGGATTACCCTTTCAGCATCCCTAAAAATTATAAGCACAGGTAATAAAGTGTTTGGTAATGCGTTAATTTAGCAGCAACCCGTTAAATAGAATTTAATATGGTAAAAAAACTGGTTATTTGTTTGCTCGCTATCCTTTTTTTTAATCCTTCGTTCGCACAGGAAACAAAAGAGGATATCCAGAAAAAGCAGCAGCAGTTGCTCCAGGAAATATCCGACCTGAACAACACCCTTAGCCAGATCAAAAAAAATAAAAAGCAATCGCTTACACAGCTTGCACTGGTGCAGCGTAAAATACAGGCAAGGCAGGAACTGGTGAATAATATTACCCGTGATCTGCGCAGGCTTGATGAAAATATTTATACCAACCAGTTACAGATATACCGCTATAAAAAAGAACTTGATACCCTTAAAGATAACTATGCCAAAAGCTTAATTTTTGCATACAAGAACCGAAGCAATTACGATTACCTCAATTTTCTTTTTTCGGCTGCATCTTTTAACGATGCCATTAAGCGCATCGCTTATTTAAAAAGTTACCGGCAGTACAGGGAAACACAGGTAAACACCATTCAAAAAACACAGCTGTTACTTGGGCAACAAATACAAACACTCAGTAACAATAAGGCAGAGAAAAGCAATTCACTAAAAGAGCAGGGCAAACAACTGAACGTGCTGGCCGATGATAAAAAAGAAAAAGACCAGGTAGTACAGGAATTAAAAGGGCAGGAAAAAGACATTGCAGCACAATTAAAAGATAAAGAAAAAACCCGCCAAAAACTTGCGCAGGCTTTGCAAACGGTTATACGCCGCGAAATTGAAGCAGCTAAAAAGAAAGAACAGGACAGGCTTGCAAAGCTTAAAAAAGATGAAGACGAAAGAAAGAAACAAGCGCAGCAAAATACAAAGTTGCCTGCTGCTACCGACAATTCAAATGAGCCTGTAGTAAAAGCCGCACCTAAAAATAACGAGCCCATTACCGGAAGTGTTACAACCGCAAAGTCAAACCGTGTGTACAGCCCGTTCGAATCTACTACCGAAGAAGCAAATGTATCTATCAACTTTGAAAATGGAAGAGGCCGTTTGCCCTGGCCGGCAGACCAGGGAATTGTTTCCACGCATTTTGGAGTTTATCAAATACCCGGCACCCCGCTCAAAGGTGATATGCCGGGCATAGAAATCGCGTTGCCGGTGGGTTCAAATATCAAAGCTGTTGCAGATGGTGTTGTGTCGGCCATATTCGATTTGGGAACCGGGCAAACGATAGTTGTAAGGCATGGGAAATATTTTACCACGTACAGTAATCTCTCAACCGTAAGTGTAGATAAAGGCCAGGAAGTAAAAGCCGGTAAAGTATTGGGCAAAGCCACCACAGGCTTTAATGGCGAGGGTCAAATTATGTTTATGGTAACCAACGAAAAAAACGTAAACCTCGATCCCGAACGCTGGTTAAAATCAAGATAGTTTTCTAAGCATTATAAAATAAAAAACCGCTTCAATTGTTGACGCGGTTTTTTATTTGCTGCACGCAGTATTTTAAAAATAATTTTATGAACCGGGCAGAAGGAATTCTATGAAGCTTTGCTTGCGTCGCACTCTTATACGTTCGCCATTACATGGGCAATGTGCAACAACAATTATTTTTTTTTAACCTGCTGCAGGTTTAAGTTCTATACTTCGCACTGTTCATATATATTCTTAAGTACAAGAGTGCGACGCAAGAGGCGATGCTCAAAGAACTAAAGCCGGATCAATAAATTTCTTAACTTCAAACAACAAATTATTTTATCAGCTCTACCGGAAAATCATTACCAAATCCATAACTCGCAGGTGTTTGCTGGCTGCCATTGTATTTCTTCATTAATGCGGGCACAACAGTTTGCATATACAATTTTAAACCATCTACAGTTACCATTTTATTGTTTGCGGCTTCGCCTTTTAATGCCTGTAATAACACATACGTAAACGCACCATGACCGAGCGTTGAAAACTCATTGGCAAATTGTTGTGCGCCGCTGGCTGCCAGCCAATGCGTTCCTGTGCTACGGGCCACCACTGCAATGTTTTTTTGCTGATTACCATCGTCGCTAAGCATATCTGCAAAAGCACCTGCACTTTGGCAGGCATCTAAAATAAATAACTGTTTTTGTGCCTGAATATTGATGGCATATTGCTGTAGGTCTTTTGCAGCAATACCATGCTCGGTTAATGCTTCATCAACATTTTTTAAATCGGTAACATCATTGGGAACAAGATAGAATTCTTTATTACCTGCTATTACACCATGACCAGCATAATAGAATACAAATACATCCTGCGGTTTTGCGTTCTGCTGCACTGAAGCAATTGCATTGGTGATGCCTGTTTTATCAGCTGCATCATCTGTAACAAAATATGTTTTTATGTTGGTGATAACTGTCTTTGCATCTTTCTCTACTTCATCTTTAAATGCAGTAGCATCGGCCAAAGCATAGTTTAAACTCATTTTTGGATTCTTGTATGCATTAATGCCCACAACCACCAAATACATGGTTGCATTTTTATCAATTTTGTCTACAATAATATTGGTTTTATTGTTTACAACAGGCGTAACAGTTGGGTTTGATGAAGCGCCATCGTTATATGCAACATTAATAATATCGGGCAGGCTTTCGGTGCGTTGGGTATTTAATGCAACGGCCCTTATTTCGTTATTGCCCGGTAATAAATTAACCGTATATTTTTTGGTTGATGTTTTGCTTTTATCATCTTCTACAATCAAATTTCTTGTGGCAAGGTTCAGCACTTTTCCGTTTTGAAATAAACGTATCTCATCAATCGCATCATCTTCGCTTGATGCAGTTACGGTTATTTCAGCAGCACCTGTAGTGTTTTGGTATAAGGGAACATCATCGCTAACTTCCAGGTTGCGTTGTTTTTCTGCATATTCAATTTTTACAAGCGGCGCCTGCTTTATATTCACGTTGATGGGTGCAAACTTTTCGCCGGATACAGAGCGGGCATAAAGGTTGGGCGTAAAATAAGTTTCAAACAAACGGTCTAAAGGCAATGCTTTTTGATTCAATACGTAATAGATCTCTTCTACTCCTTTTTGTGTTCCGTCGAAACGGCCATCGGCATCCATAAAAACATAGTCGTTAGAATTGCGAAAAAGATAAAGCGTTCCGATCAATCTTCCAGTTGATGTTTCCCAGGTTTTTATCGTATTATCAAACTCTGCGATGGTGTAAAACTGTTTTTCATCGGGCGAAAAAAATATCTCTCCAATATCATTTAAATGCGCCTGTATGCTGTACAAGCTTTTACCATTAACGCCATTATACATGGTAACTTCTCCGGAACTTCTGCCCCTGATGATTAATGAAAAGTCTTTATTGGCTACTTCTGCCGAATGGCCTAAATCATCCGGAATAGCAACACTATCCAGCAAGTGATTGCTGGCAATATCATACCTGTTCCAATTTTTACCTTCCTCGAGCAGCACGGTCTTTTTATCATACGAAAGCTGAATAAAACTTTGCGGTGCAGGCTTACTAAACAGTTTTTTATTTGTGGTTAAATCCCAAATAAAAGCATTGCTAACCTGGTAATCTATCTCAAAACCCGCCATTAAAGTTTTATCGGAATTAATGACAGTGTAACCGAAACCTTTTACTTTAACAAGCGGTTGTTTGATGCCGGTAGTTAAATTCAGTTTAATAATGCTGCCACCCACATCGTAAAAAAGATACTTACCATCATTACTGAAAAAATAGTTACTCTTATCGCCGCTAAGTGTATTTGCCGGGCCTAGAGAGGTTAATGGTTTTATTACTGCACCCGTAATAACATTTCTGATGATAACTTTATCATCATCAAAACTTGCGACTGTATCACCGGTTACAGAAACAGCTAATTCAGATTCATAGGAATTAGATGCATAGTGTGTAACCGTTTTCATGGCTGCGAGGTCAACTGTTTTAAAGTTATAACTGTCGGTACTTAAATGTAACCTGCCATGTTCGTTATCGTAAATAATATTATCAAAAGTGCTTACATAGTGTACAATGGAACCTTTTAAAAAAACACCATATTTTTTTGTAACAAAATCATATTTGCCCACTTGTTCGGGATCTGTTGCTACCCACATTTGTTTGTTTACCCCATCATAATATCCACCGTTATAGTTTGGATTTACGTTACTAAAAACATCAACCTTCTGGAAAGAAGTAGTGCTGTATAAATTAAATGAAATGTTTTTTGCGGCAGCAGGGGCAGGAACAGTTATTAAAATTTCATTTGTATTTTCTGAAGGAAGTATTGCCGCCTGAGTAATATCCTGACTATAAGCAATGGAACCTTTTTTGGCACCTGTATAAATATCATAAAATGATATGCCTTTACCTGCAGTATTATTGTAGAGCGCAAATAAATTTTGAACGGGCATTATTTTATGATAATCCATCTCATCCGGAAAGTTGTAAGAAAATGTTTTTTGCTTAGAAGCGGGATCGTAAATGGAATAGTGTTTTTGATCTACAATTACTATTTTACCGCCAGGTAACACATGAATGCCTGCATTACTTTCAAAATCACCTTCAATAGTTTCATCGCCTGCAAGGGTATTTGCATCCAGTATACGAATACGGTCATATGCAACAGCATAAATATATTTTCCGTCTTCAGAAAATGCTATATCTGAGCAAATGTATTTGGTAACGGTTGCAATTTCTTTTCCTGTTATGGTGTTATATAAAAACAAAAAGCCGCCAGATGTAATAACTACTTTGCTTCCATCTGCATTAACATCTATACCAACGTAACCATTGCCGTACGAAGCATATTTTAAAGGAAAAGTATATAATTGCTTGCCTGTTTTTGCATTCCACATAATGCACTTATTCGTTTCAGCCGTATAAATATATTTACCTTGTTTATCTAATTTTATATTGTTATTAATAGGACTCGAATGTCCGTCAGGAATGATCAGCGTAGGCAATTGCGCATCACAAATGTTTGCAACACAAGCGAGCAGTACAGCGAGTAAGTATTTCATTTGAATTTTTCTTATGCCCATTGCATGGTATATATTATTGAGAAAATTAATTTTTATGAACCCAACCGTTGATTATCTATTGAGCTTTCCTTGCGTCGCACTCTTGTACTGCAAAATTACCATGAACTGGGGGCTGCGCTTTTAACTCCCTATTTTTTTGCAACAACTTTAGAGCTGCAACCTAAGCTCAAAAAAAGTTCCTGATGTACAAGTGTGCGACGCAACAACCGATGCCCAAAGAACTTCAGTTGGGCTAAAACTTTTCTTCTGTATTTATTATTTAATTACCTCAATTGGAAAGTCGTTACCATACCCATAACTCGCCGGGTATTGCGGGCTGCCTTTATATTTCTGCGACAATTCAGGCACCTGTATTTCGAGATAAGCTTTAAGTTCGTTTACAGTTATTTGTTTATCGCCATTGGCTGCGCCGCCTTTTAAACCCTGTAGCAATGCATAGGTAAACACGCCATGCCCAAGCTGCGAAAACTCTGATGCAAATTGCTCGCTGCCACTCGCTGTAAGCCAGTGGCTGCCGGTGCTTCGGGCCAATTGTGCAATGGCTTTTTCTTCGGCTGCACCACGCATGGCAATGGCATCAATCATACCGGCACTCTGGCATGCATCGAGAATGAACAATTGTTTTTGTGCCGGTATTTTTTTACTGAACTCCTGCAGTTCACTGGCCGAAATTCCTTTCTGTGCAAGTGCATCTTCTGCGCCGTATAGTTGTGTTACATCGTAAGGAACGATGTAAAATTCTTTCTTATCGGTATTATCGCTCATTACGCCGTGGCCGGCATAATAAAATATAAAAAGATCCTGTGGTTTGGCTTCTTGAATAACTGTGTTGAAGGTTGCTTCAATCTTATCCTTCATGGCTTCTGCATCGGTAATAAAATAGAGTTTTGTTTTTGAAAAAATGCCGCTGTTGTTTTGTTGTATTTCATCTTTAAAAGAACTGGCATCTGCACCGGCATAGTTTAAATTATACTTTGGATTTTTATAGTTATTAATACCAATAACAACAAGGTGCAGCGTAACATCATCAGCAGTTGGTGCAGGAATATTTTTTGCCGGAATATAATTTACATCTGTTTCATCGGGCTGGCTTTCGGTGCGTTGTTTATTCAGTGCAATGGCCTTAAAACTATTGATGCCGGGTGCCAGTTTTATGGTGAAAGATTTGGTTAAGCTTTTTTGATTATCATCTTCTACAACCAGGTTCCTGCTGGTGCCATCGATTAGCTTACCGTTGAGATAGAGACGGATTTCATCAATAGCATCTTCGGTGCATTCGGCATTTACTTTTATGGTAATGTTTTCATTGGTCCAGTCGAGTTTTGCTACATCATCACCAACAACAAGGTTTCGCGCTGCATCAAAAGTCATCTTAACTTTTGGCGGGGCAGCAAGCTTGTTTACATCTACATCAGGAATTGGCAATGCATCTTTTTCTAATATCCTTGCAAGCAAATTTGGAGCATAAAATTTCTCGTATAAATTATCGAGCGGAATGGTTTCTATGCCCTGCACATAGTACAGCTTTTTCATGGCATCTTCCGATGCATCGAATTGCCCATTAGGGGTAACCACAACCCAGCCGCCATTTGAAAACATTACAAGCTTTGCGAGTTCAACACCTTTTACTGCATCCCA
>JANXWM010000309.1 GCA_025351145.1 Chitinophagaceae bacterium | reverse complement strand
GATAAATCATTATCCTTATTGTAGTATAAAGTAAAGTTTCCTTCATTAAAAATTTGTAAAAACAAATACCAGATACCAGGCTGCGGGTTTTTAAGTTTTGTGTTGAATTTTGGTGTGTTGGTAAAAGAAAAAAGGGGTAACGGTTTTGTTGATAGGGTCATTTGCGGCACTTCCATATTCCAACGTTTTTGCAGAGCACGGGCAAAACTTTTTTCTATACTTTGTTTGGCTGAATCGGCGGATACAATATCTACAAGCCCTTTTGCCGAACTACCCGGTATATCTTTTTGCCACACATATTCAAAGCTTTGTACCGATAGCACCGGTTGCTGGCAATTGCCAGTGACAAATGCAAAAGCAAAAAAAATCGTTAGGGTAACCTTTATTGTTTTACGCATGATTGTTGGTTAAATTAAATACTTTATTATTTTTCGAACTTTCTAAAAATGATTTATTCAGATACCAGCACCGCTTTTTTATGGCGTCTTTGTTGCGTCGCAATCACTTTATCATTTGTACAAATGGCAGCTTTTGGCTTATATAAAATCTGTAAAATTAAATGTAAACAGCTTCCTGGTTAGGTTATAAAATAATAAGGTTGCTGCATATTGCTGAATAACGGTATAACCGTACAAGAGTGCGACGCAACATAAGTTTCATAGTAGTAATTCAACCTGGCCAAAAAAAACCCAAATCGCTTTTTACCCTTTGTGCAGCTAAAACAAATTTTATATTCATGCCCATATTTTCTATTGTAATTATATGCATAAGTTCACGCTATTTCTTTTTACTTTTAAACATATATCCGATTCTAATACCGAAATACCTGTTATGATAGCTGCCAATTTGGTCAAAGCCATTAGTATTTAAAATATTGTTTAGCCCTGCATTATAATTGGCGGCAACGCGTAATCCATTTTTTAACTGGTAACCTGCCAGTATATTGATGCCAAATTCCAAAGGTTTGAAATCATCATTGCCAGCAGTACCGAATTTAATATTTGTTGTTGCAGGATAAGTGCCTGCAATAAACTTGTCTTTGCCTGATAAGCCAAGGCTTAATGAAAGACCTGCTCCTGCAAAAAATTCTCCAGCTGCACCGTGCGTTTTATAAACGAAATTTAAAGGCAACTCGAGGTAGTTAAGTGTAAGTTTATCCGAAGTTAAATCATCTTTAAGATCGCCACCTTTCTGTAAAAAATTTAATGCCGGTTCAAAATTGAAGCTTTTTCCGATGCTAAATGATGAAGTAACCCCTGCGGTAAATCCAACCCGAAGCTGGTTTTTTGCGGTGATAGGAATAGTTGGGCCTGATGCTTTATAAGAAGCAAAAGTTGCACCCGCAGCAATACCAAAAGTTCCCTGGGCTATGGAATAATTCATCAACAGCATTATGCTGATGAAAGTGCAGAACATTGTTTTCATGGTAGTTTATTTTAATGGTTAAATTTTTAGCAACTTACCTGCGAATTTGCCCAACATCAACAGCCAATTGATAACTGTATTAAATGGCTTGATATTTAACCCCTGTTATTATACCAGTTCTTAACCGGTAATAAATTACAGGTTTATAAAACACAAAAAACGCTTTTAAAAGCGGAGAAAATTTGTAAGCAGGAGGATACCAGCTTTGGCATGTATGGCATCGCATGTTGCGTCGCACTCTTCAGGGTTCTGACGGCTTATCGACTAATCCGTTCCCAAAGATTATTCAGGGCAAAGAATTAAGCAGTTGCTGGTGTACAATTGATTAATCTGTAATAAAGTTATCAATCAACATAGGTTAGTTATTAAGCAATATTGCTGAACTGTAATATGGCATTATGAAATTGGGTAAATACTCTTTAAATTTAAAAGTTGAATGAATATTGTTTGTGTCAGTTTAATGTAACCAATAATTACAGATATACATGTTTAAGCCCCTTCAAATACTGCTGAGTAGCTTATGTTTTTGTTCTGTTGCTTTTGCTCAGCAGTTTGAAACTTTACCGCAAGGAGTTTTTTCTGGTCCAAAACCGCTTATGTTTGACAAAATTCTTTGCACCAGTAAAGGCACTGTGCTTATTGCAAATTCAGTTTGGTTTGCAGAAATAGATAAGATGCAAATACAGGTAAACCATCCTGCTGGTGGCTTACGG
>JANXWM010000255.1 GCA_025351145.1 Chitinophagaceae bacterium | reverse complement strand
AATAACAAACTGCTTCTCTGGTCTGTAGTGGCGGCACTGGCCGGTTTTATTTTTGGATTTGATACCGTAGTAATCTCTGGCGCCAACCAGCCAATCCAGGAACTCTGGCATACTTCTCCCCTGTTTCATGGTTTTTTTATTATGTCAATGGCATTGTGGGGAACAGTAATCGGTGCAATATTTGGTGGCATACCTACTGAAAAATACGGCCGCAAAAAAGTATTGTTTTGGATAGGTATTTTGTTCAGCCTATCTGCAATAGGTTCTGCACTTGCGCCGGACCCGTATATATTTTCATTCTTTCGTTTTATTGGCGGGCTTGGTATTGGTGTATCGTCTGTTGCTGCACCAACTTATATTTCAGAAATATCTACTCCCAAAACAAGGGGCAGGCTGGCGGGCATGTACCAGTTTAATATTGTGTTTGGCATTTTTGTAGCCTACTTCTCCAACTATTTATTAAAAGGTGTTGGCGGCATCAATGACTGGCGGTGGATGCTGGGCGTAATGGCCATTCCTTCGCTTATCTATACAGCTTTGGTATTTAGCGTACCCGAAAGTCCTCGTTGGCTGATCACCATCAAAAATAATTTAGCAAGGGCAAGAGAAATCCTTGTACTCATTGGCGCAGATGATCCTGACAAAGAAATCAACGGAATTATTGCCGCGAATGCTGCAATTAAAGCAAGCCTTACCAACGAAAAATTATTTTTCAACAACAAATACAAAGCGGTTTTATGGCTGGCTTTTTTTATAGCTTTCTTTAACCAGTGGTCGGGCATTAATTTCATATTATATTATGCTCCGCAAATTTTACAAAGTGCAGGTATTGCTGCAAAAGATTCGCTTGCCAGTTCTATTGCGCTTGGCGGCACCAATCTTATTTTCACTTTTGTGGGTTTATATTTGATTGATCGCATCGGGCGAAAACAATTGCTCATCATTGGTTCTATTGGCTACATTTTAAGCCTTGTATCCGTAGCCGTTTGTTTTAAATTGCAAGCAGGCAATACTGTGCTACTTTCATCTTTAATTATGTTCATTGCGTCTCACGCAGTTGGCCAGGGTGCGGTTATCTGGGTTTTTATTTCAGAAATATTTCCAAACAATGTGCGTGCATTGGGGCAATCTTTCGGCGCAAGTGTGCATTGGGTTTTTGCGGCGGTTATTACATTAATTACACCTTATTTTTTAGACAAAGACAGCGGCATTTTTGGCGACAACCCCTGGCCCATATTTGCCTTCTTTGCTTTTATGATGGTACTGCAATTAATTTGGGTACTTACCAAAATGCCCGAAACAAAAGGCGTTTCATTAGAAGATCTTGAGAAGAAATTAATACACGAATAAACTGCTGTTTAATTAATTTATGTACCAAACTTTGGAACATGCATGAAGCTTTACTTGCGTCGCACTCTTGTACGGTTGGATTATTTTTGAGCTTTTACCATAGCGTAGATCGAAGTGAACATTTGAACCGCGGAGACGGAGAGACGCAAAGACAACAAATGCTCTGCGGCTTTGCGCCGCTCCGGTTACTGTATTTTGTTCACTCATGATCCGAACGCACAAGAGTGCGACGCAAGAGCCGACACCATGAAATACCAAAACTGGATACAAAATTATTTCTTATAAAACAAAAAGCTCCGGAATTATTCAGGAGCTTTTTTGTGTATGTGTATCGTTCAATTAACGCTTTTCAATAGCATCATAAAAGCCGCCGAAGTTGTTTAGCCTTACGCCTTCTTCTTTAAAGAAATCACCCGGGAAACCAAGGGGAATTTCACTTACTTTATCTAAGCGTTCCATGTGTTCTGCAGAAAGCATTACATCAATTGTTTTTAAATTTTCTTCAAGCTGCACAAGCTTGGTTGCACCCACAATTGGTATAGATGAAAAGCCTTGTTGCATTGTCCATTTCAAAGCAACATGGCTGGCCTGAACACCGAGTTCATCAGCAATGGCAACAACTTCTTTGGTAATGCCTGCACTCCTTTCATTGAGCCGGTTGCTGCCTTCTTTTATGCGGCCAAAATCGCCGCGCAAATATTTTCCTGTTAACGCACCGCCAGCAAGCGGCGCCCATGGTGTAAGCGTCATTCCAAAATGTTTTGCCATAGGTATTAAATCTCTTTCCGGAGTTCGCTGCAGCAAACTGTATTCCACCTGCAATGCTATAAACTGGCTCCAGCCCATCATTTCAGCGATTGTGTTGCCTTTCGAAACGATCCATGCAGGTGTGTCGCTGATAGCGATATAATTTACTTTTCCTTGTCGAACCAGATCATCAAGACCGCGAAGCACTTCATCAATTGGCGTAAGATCGTCCCAGATATGCAGGTACAATACATCAATAAAATCTGTTTGCAAACGTTTTAAACTTGTCTCCACACTGCGCATCATATTCTTGCGGTTATTACCGCTTGCGTTTGGGTTTGTTTTATTATCTGCCAGAGAATATTTGGTAGCCAGAACAAAATAATCACGGTCGCGGCTGCTGATAAATTCGCCAATAATTTTTTCGCTTGTACCCAGTTTATAAATGTTCGCTGTATCTAAAAAATTGCCGCCTGCATTGGCGAATGCCTCCATTATTTCGAAGCTTACTTCTTTAGCAGCGCCCCAGCCATTCTCTGTTCCAAAGCCCATAGTGCCAAGGCATAATTCAGAAACTTTTAAACCCGATCTTCCAAGCAATTTGTATTTCATAAGCGTGATGTTTTTGTATGAAGCAAAAGTATTTCAACGAACCCACAGAATAAACATGGTAAATAAAGATTTAAGCAAACGCAGCACCGCCACCACAGGATATACCGCTCAGTAATAAAAGTGTAGCACCGCTTAATAAAAAACCATTGCGCCATTCGGCTGCCCCAGCCAGCAGTAATATAAAGCCAATAAAAAGATCAATCAACCCAAGACCAAGGCAAACGAGGCCGAAAGCAAAAGCTGTTTCACCAGACCCACTAAAATCCCCGGAATCAGCTAATAAAAGTATAGCGGTGATAGCAATTGCAATTGCAATATTTACTAATACTACTTTATAAGCGAGTTTCATGTTATTTATTTTATTACTTAGCTCAGAAATGTTTTATTGGAAATTGCGAACAGGTTCCAAAGCCTACTAACAATAAAATTCCGGAAGCCGCAACCAGGCTTCTGCCCCTCTCTTTGCTTTTAGTGTTGAAGTAATTCATATAACCTCCAGACACCAATCCGATGAAACCTATAATTAAATTCAAGAACCCAAAAGCTGTCATGAAATCATAGTCATCTATACCGCCATTGAAAAAAGCAGCTAAACCCAACGATAATAAAAGTTCAACAAAAAATATCTTTAAAGTTTGTTTCATAACTGAACTCTTTCTGCCTGCAACTTTTTTACAATATCTTCCTTCTCATCCCGGTAAAACAAATTCATCGTTTCAAAAGGAATAATGCGGCCATCTTTATGCACGATATGCACGCAGCTTTTTTTAATTGCCCTTACATCAAAGTCCCAGGCATCTATAAACCGCATGATAATGATACGAAATAAATTATCATAACTCAAACCCGGCGCTTGTATCTGTGGCAAACAGCAGAGTAACTCTTTAACATCATTATCCACCCTGTCAACAGAAATACCGGTGCTGAAAATCTTAAGCATGTGTGCATGCAGCTGTTCATCCTGCTCATAAACAATGGTATTGCGGCTGTTGTTGAGCAAAACAGCAGGATCAACATAACGGGTCATGGGGAAAACCTGCCCAGCCAGTTTTAATACATAGCCCATTGCCAAAGCATCTGGGTTGCAGGGCACAGGAATAATATCGTTTGGTTGAAAAATATTTGTTTGTTCGAGTATTTTTTGCCGCACATCAGTAAGTGTAATACGGTCTGTAGCCGGATCAAAATTTTCCAGTCTTCCGGCAATTTGTGTGGGCTGCAATGTTACGCCTCTCACACAAGGTTGCTTTAAAGCAAATTCAAGGATCTTCCCAATCTCATCATCATTCAATCCTTTTTGCAATGTAACGACCAGTGTTGTAGAAAGATTGAACTCATTCAAATGCTCAAGTGCTTTCATACGTACCTCTGTGAGATCCTGTCCGCGTAAAGTTTTCAGCACTTCGGGTTTAAAAGAATCAAACTCTAAGTAAATTTCAAAGTCGGGCATATAAGCTGCAAGCTGCCTTACAAATTCTTTATCTTTTGCTATGCGAATGCCATTGGTGTTTACCATTAAATGTTTAATGGGTTTTGTTTTTGCTATATCCAGTATTGCAAAAAAATCGGGATGCACGGTTGGTTCTCCGCCGCTGATCTGCACCACATCAGGTTTGCCTTCATTCTCAACAATTATATCCAGCATGCGTTCCACTTCTTCTAATGTTCTGTGCCTGCCATAATGTGGCGAACTCATGGCATAACAGGTGGGGCAGGTAAGGTTGCAGCGGTCTGTAATTTCTATTACGGTTAAGCAACTGTGCTGTTCATGATCCTGGCATAAACCGCAATCGTAAGGGCAGCCATAATGTGTTTTGGTATTGAACTTTAATGGTATTTCACTTGCTTTATTGTAATTGCGAATGTTCTTGTAATACTCCACATCTGTGGCTATCAGCACTTTGCTGAAACCATGCTCCGGACAGGTTTTCAGCATGAAAACATGATTGTTTTCAAACACAATTTTTGCATCTATCCTGCGCAAACATTCAGGGCAGAGGCTTAATGTAAAGTCGTAGTATGTGTACGGACGTTCAGGCATATAAAATCAGTTTGTAGTTTAGAGTTTTTAGATTTTTGTTACCGGCTTTTTATCTTTGGGCATCGCCTGTTGTGTCACTCACTTGTACGTTCGGATTATGATTGAGCAAGCTGCGAGCCATGAGCTATGAGCCGTGAGCAAAATACAAGTGCTCATAGCTCACAGCCACAAGCTCATAGCTATTCTTCAGTACAAGAGTGCGACGCAACAAAAGCTTCATACATGTTCAATTGCCGGGTTCAAAATAATTGTCTTTCTGCTTACGATTAATTTCTTTGGATCAATAATATAACGGTAATAATAAGCAAG
>JANXWM010000244.1 GCA_025351145.1 Chitinophagaceae bacterium | reverse complement strand
AATAACAATGTTGCAATCGTTGTTTTACCATTTGTACCGGTAACACCAACAAGCTTTATTTTTTTCGATGGCTCATCATAAAAGTTGTGGGCCATGCAGGCAACGGCTTCGTGTGTATTGTTTACCTTAATATAAGTAATGCCCTCTTTTAAATTTGAAGGCATTACTTCGCAAACAATCGCAATCGAACCCATCTCAATAGCTTTGTCTATATATGTATGTCCGTCAGCCTTTTCGCCTGTAATAGCTATAAATACAGAACCTTCAGATATTTTTCTTGAGTCTATCTGTATATCTTTTACATCTGCATCAGTAGTTCCGTTTACTGACTGCAGGCGTACTTTATACAATATGTCCTGTAGTTTTTTCAATTTTATTTTTATAGTTATTTACCCAGCTTTGGTTTTTTATACCATCGCCTCTTGCGTCGCACTCTTGTGCGTTCGGATTATGAATGAACAAAATACAAGTAACCGCAGAGGCGCTAAGTCGCAGAGTATTTGCTGTCTTTGCATCTCTACGTTTATAAGTTCACTTCGATCTACGCTTAGATAAAAGCTAAATAGAAGTGATACAGTACAAGAGTGCGACGCAACGGAAACTTCATTCATATTCTTTGCCCGGCCCCAAAAATTAATTCAATTCTATGTTCACCAATTGCCCTGTGGCAACTGGCTGGCCTGCTGTTAGTGACTGTGCTGTAACCCTACCGCGGCCCTTAACCCTTACTTTTAAGCCCATATTCTCGCACAGATAAACGGCATCTTTTAAAGCAAGCCCGCTCAACTGCGGCATTGCATTATTGTTTACATTATTCGCACTGATAACCGGCTTTTCTGCGCCCTTGCTTACATAAGCCCACTGTGTGTTTGCGAATGCTGAATCTTTATAATTTATGCCAACGGTTTGCATGATATTCTTCACATCGCTCTTCATGCCGGCATAGAGATATGAGATACTGTCGTTGCGGGTTGCCGTAGCATATTGATCGTTGCTTTTTACAAACATGGTATAGAGGCGCTCAGCAATTTCTTTGAATACAGGCGCTGCTAACTGTCCACCAAAATGCAACGGTGCATAGGGCTTTGTTTTGATTACAACGATGCAGGTGTACTGCGGTTTATTTGCCGGAAAATAACCTACGAAAGTAGCCTGGTAAACCCCATCGTTATAACCATAATTTCCATCAGCAACATGCGCTGTTCCTGTTTTGCCCGCTACTTTAAACTTTGAATCTTTGAATATATTTTTTGCTGTTCCTATATCTGTAACTGCGAGCATACAATCCTGTGCATTTTTTACAACAGATGGCTTGCAGATATTTTCTGATAAAACGGTTGGTTCGAATTGTTTAACGAGTATACCATCGTTCTGCACGCTGCTTACCAAATAAGGCTTTACCATTTTGCCGTTGTTTGCTATGGCATTGTACAGTGTTAATGTTTGCATGGGGCTTACCTGTATGCCATAACCGAAGCTCATTGTTTCCATTGCACTTAGGCCCTGCGTTGTTTTATTTACTTTCAACAGATGAGGTCTTTCTTCGCCTTTAAGATCTATGCCGCTCATGGTATCCATCCTGAACTGATGAATATATTGTGTAAACTTTGAAGGCTGCGAAGCAAAGCTGTTGTAAGCAATTTTGCTCATGCCTACATTAGAACTGTGTGCAAAACATTCTTCAACAGTTAACACAGGTTTTGGTGCCCTTTCTGCATCGTTTACATCGCGTACGCCCACAAATTGGTGGCCTGCACTTCCAACTTCTACCAGATCGTTTATAGTAGTGCGGCCTTCACTTAATACAGATAAAAGTGTAACTAATTTTATGGTTGAGCCAGGCTCTGTAGCACGCAGCGCATAATTGTAATCTTCCCAATAATTTCCATCAGCTTGGCGGCCAAGATTTGCTATTGCTTTTATTTGTCCGGTGTTTGTTTCCATTACGATGCAGGTGCCGTTTTGAGATTCGCTCTGAACCATCATTTTCATTAATGCGTTTTCTGATATTTCCTGTATGCGTGTATCTATTGTTGTGGTAATATCATCTCC
>JANXWM010000199.1 GCA_025351145.1 Chitinophagaceae bacterium | reverse complement strand
GCGGAAGCAGCAGGCCGCCCCGTGGAGGTAAATAATTTACTTATTAAAAACGGTTAAGATACTTACAACAATTTTTAAAATGTTGGCTGATATTTTTTTATCCAAACAGCAAGGTATGACGAAGAATTTTTTGCTTTTGTTTATGAGCTTTTGCTGTAGCCTTTATGTCAAGGCACAGGTACCGGATGATGCATTGCGCAATGCCTGGTTTATACCCGGTGGTACAGCAAGAAATATTGCAATTGGTGGCGCAATGGGTTCGCTTGGTGGCGATATTACCGCCAACAATATTAACCCGGCAGGTATTGGCCTTTACAAAACAAAAGAGATTGTATTAACGCCTGGGTTTATCCTCAACAATAACAAACTGAATTACCGCGGCGAAAACAATAATTTAAAACAAAATGCTTTTGCTTACGGTGCAACAGGAATTATTATTGGTACAGCAAACCCATACAGAGGCGGTTGGACCAGCAGCGCTTTCTCTATTTCAGTGAATCAACTGGCGAGTTTTAATAACCACACTTATTACAAAGGCTTTAATAACGTAAGTTCTTACTCTGAACAATATCTGGAAGAATTGATAAGAGATGGTGCCAGCCCACAGGCTGCAGAACAGAATTATATTTTCGGTTCATCACTCGCATATAGAACTTACCTTATAGATTCTGTAAATGTAAACGGACAATTAACCGGATACAGAAGCCTTATTCCAATAAATACCGGCGTAAACCAGGAAAGAGATGAAACAACCAAAGGCGGTTACCACGAAATCTCGTTTTCTTTTGCAGGCAATATGAATGATAAACTTTACCTGGGTGCCAGCATTAATATACCTGTGGTAAGCTACACGAAAGACCTTTGGTATAAAGAAACAGATGCGGTAAACGACCCTAACAACAACTTCGATTATTTTCAGTACAATGAGCATTCAACCTCTGCCGGGATTGGTATTAATGCAAAGCTGGGATTGATATTTAAGCCGCAAAATAATATACGGTTGGGGCTTGCCTTTCATACACCATCCTTTATTGGTTTTAAAGACCAGATAAGATCTGATATGACTACCAACACCGAAGCCTATGCCGGTTTACGCAGCGAAAGCAGCGACAATTTAAACAGCGGCAATCCCGGCGAAAGGGATTATTCATTGCTTACCCCGTGGCGGGCCATTGGCAGTGCATCTTTCGTGTTTAATGAAGTTGCAGACAGCCACAAACAGAAAGGTTTTATTACCACAGATATTGAATATGTAAACTACCGGGGCGCAAGGTTTTCAACTTCCAACTCTAATGATATTACGGGGAAAGATTATTACACTTCACTCAACAATGTGGTAAAAGATTATTACAAAGGCAATATCAATTTTCGTTTGGGCGGCGAATTAAAATTCAATGTGTGGGCCGTGCGGCTTGGCGGTGCCTATTACGGCAGTCCGTACAGCGATAATACGCTAAAAGCCAGCCGTCTCATGGCTTCTGGCGGAATAGGTTACCGCAACCACGGTTACTTTATCGATCTTACCTATGCTCAAACTTTTAATAAAGATGTAAGCTTTCCCTACCGCTTAAACGATAAGCCCAACACCTTTGCCACATGGAATAATAACCGTGGCAATGTGCTGCTAACTTTTGGTTTCAAGATATAATTTTATGGACCGGGCTGCAGGAATACTATGAAGCTTCTGTTGCGTCGCACACTTATACGTTCGGAACAATATTCGGCTGCAGGCTGCAAGCTTAACCTGTAAACAAAAAACCAAAGGCTTGCACTTGCAGCCAAAAGCTCATACCTATTCAACAGCACAAGAGTGCGACGCAACAAAAGCTTAATAGCAATTTTTTAGCTTGGTAACAAAAGTTTTTTCTTCTTCTTTGCATGCATTGTTTTATAAATCATACCCTCCGTTAAATATCTTGTAAGAAAAAAAATATTGACAATGTTCAGGAATTTTAGCTCGTTATATTTGCGTGAAATAAGTTTTATCTAATTATGAAAAAGCATTCAATCATTTTCTCTTTATCGGTTTGCCTGTCGGTTTTTATAATAGGTTCTTCTGTGTTTGTAAGCTGCAGCGGGAGTGGTAAAGATGATAAAGATTCCAAGAAGGATTCGGCGGTGGCAGCAGCAAGCAAACCTTTGCCCGGCTCGCCCATAAAGTACGACAGTTCTAAGAGGTATATTTACTTAACATGGGATGATGCGCCTCAGCCCCCCGGAACAGAAATATGTAAAAATATTTTTCACAGCGAAGGTATAAAAGCTACTTTTTTTGTGGTAGGTATGAACCAGTTTGGAAGGCTAAGGGCCAATATTATTGACACATTGCGCAACAGTTATCCTGAGTTTCTAATCGCCAACCACAGCTATTCGCACGGTTTTAAAAACAATTACAAGAAATTTTATGCCCAGCCTGACAGTGCAGTACAGGATTTTCTCAGGAATGAAGCTGAACTTAAAGTGCCGGTAAAAATCATAAGGCTGCCGGGTAATAATTCCTGGGTAGGAACAGGTGAAGTTAAAGGCCCAAAATCTACATTGCCGGTTTGCCGCAGGCTCGATTCACTTGGCTTTAGTGTAATTGGCTGGGACATTGAATGGAGGTTTATTAATAAGGGTGGGTCAATACCTGTGCAAAGTGCGGATGGCATTATTAAAGAGATCAACGACAAGTTTGAAAATTATTACAGCAACGTAGAAAACAATATTGTAATTCTTGCGCATGACCGTATGTTTGAGAAACCTCAATATGCAGATTCGCTTAGAAAAGTTATAGAAACACTTAAAAAAGATCCCCGTAACGTATTTGAAACAATTGATCATTACCCTGGTTTGAAGCACAAATAAATATGGTTCTGCTTAAAGATTACGGTAATTCTTCTGAAAACTAATAAAAAAAATGTATCCTTTTCGGGATACATTTTTTTTATCAGGAATATTAGTTGAAGCGCACTTGTAAAACCAGAGGCAACAAATACAAACTAAAGATGAACCTAACGGCAAAAAAATTACTCGTTTCTAATGAGAGGAGATTTATACCAGTTGAATTAGCGGTTCATCTCAGGCGTAAAACTCTTTTTGCCCAGTTTAG
>JANXWM010000185.1 GCA_025351145.1 Chitinophagaceae bacterium | reverse complement strand
TATAACCGTGCAGGCCGCTTAATGGATCAACTAGAAGCAGCCGGTATCGTTGGCAAAAACCTTGGCAGTAAAGCAAGAGAAGTGCTGGTGCAAAACGAAAGCGACCTTAGAGAAATACTCGATACTATTTAGTTTTTTATGTAACGTAAAACCTGTCAGGCATTAAAGACCCGACAGGTTTTTTTATTAGCCCGGCATTGGAACAGCTATTATGCATCCGTTGCGTCGCACACTTGTACGGTTGGATTGTATACTGAGCTTTTACCACAGCGGAGATTTACAAGAATGGTTATTGGCCGTATGACGGCAACAGTGAAAAGCAATTCGTAATTTACCTTTTCAAAAGTTTCTTTTTTACTATCATAATTACAGGCATTGTTACAGGCCTGCCTTTGTAAAAGGAAATGCGGGTAATTACTTCGGTTAGCTATTCTTCACCAATTCAATGTTGTTTTAAAGTTCAACAAATTTGTTTTAAAGATTAAGATTACCTGAAATTTACCCGGCAACTACATTAAAAACCAGCGAAGGCATAATTATTGGATATTATTATTTTGTAAATAAAGTAATTAAAGGAGGGCATTAACTGCCGAATCAATTTTTTGAACATCCTTTTAATTTCAAATCTATGAGGCATACAAAAGCTTTTACCCTCGCAAGCCTGTGCGGCAATATTATATTTTTGATTGCATTTATACTTGATCATATTTTACGGTCAAACCTAAGTGTACTGTCAAGCTTTGTAAGCGAGTATGCCGAGGGGGATTATGGCTGGATTATGACAGTTGGCTTTTTATCGCTGGGCATAAGTCAGTTATTTCTTATTGCGGCTTTATTGCAAAACCTTGCTGCTTCAAAAACAAGTATAATAACTTTTGGCGTATGGTGCTCGGGGTTATTTCTTGTTGCGATATTCCCGGCTGATTTACCGGGAGAACAGCCTTCCATTGCCGGTATCATTCATAATATTGCCGCCCTTCTTGCATTCATAAATATAGGTATCGCGATGATTGAATGGGGATTCACTTTCAGGAAAAATAAAAACTGGCAAAGCATGGTAAAATTATCCTGGTTCTTCGGGATAATAAGTATTTCGCTTTTTATCATTTTCCTCTTAAGCCCTCCTTCTTTTAGCGGGCTTGCAGAAAGGGTTTTAATTATTTGGGATATACTTTGGCTTTTACTGGTAATAAGGGTGCTCTTTTCTGCCGTTGATAGTGTTCCTGTTAATGCTTAGATAACCGGTTCAAATTTTTCACCGTTTCATCATCATCAAACCATAAAAGACCCTGCATGTGCAGGGCCTTTTTATATCATTTTTTTCAACTGCTGAAAAAATTGAATTGATGCTGTTTTTATTTTCGCTATGGTGAAAGCTCATTCATAACCTAACCGTACAAGTGAGTGACACAAGGGACGATACCATGAAAAACTACTGCCGGTATAATAATGGTTTTGAATTTTTACAACCCCCACTTTATTGCAAAATTGAATGGATGGCTACTGAATTAAAAGGCTTTTGATTATTTTAATTTTATTACTGCTAATGCTTAACTGGTAAAGGCCGTTTGCAAAAGTTTGCGGCAGATAAATTTGATATGCAGCAGTTCCGCCTGTATGTGTAATTACTTTTTGATAGACAATGACTCCATTAGTATTGTATAAAATAACGTTGTACCCACCTGCCTCCATACTGCTAAACTGCAGGGTTGCAATTTTTCCTGTGAGCGGGTTAGGGTAAACTGTAATTCCTGATTTACCGTCGTGGATATTTACCATTACCACATTGCTGTATATGAACTTTCCGTCTTTATCAACAGCCCTTACCTGGTAGTAATTATTACCTTTTATTGGATGCAGATCGGCCAAGGTATAATCTTTTTTTTCTGTGCCATTGCCTGTGGCGCTGAGCGTATCGAATGCAGTAAAATCAACCGCATTGGCGGAGCGCCTTACCTCAAAATAAGCAACATTGTTTTCTGTTAGGCTTGTAAAGTCTATCTTAATCATATTATCAACCTGGTAGGCTTTTAAATTTACCAGCGTGGCAGGCAGAATAATATTATGTGCATTCACTATACTGAAGGGAGAGAAACTGGTGATACCATTGGCCACGTGATCATTATCTGTACTTACACCCTTTGTATATAAACCGTATAACTCGGTGCCATAACTGTAACCGGAAATATTGGTAAGTACATCGGTCCCGTTTGCATTGTTTTGAAAAAGTGCGCCGATCTTATGTACTAAATGAATATCTCCATAATCAAATCCATATTCTACTTCATCCTGTGAAATACCGTATTTGGCCATATCCTGTTTAATAAAGAATAGTTTCATGGTTACCTGGCTTCCGCCGGTAACACTTTCTTTTACATGCCATATTCTTTCTACAACAGATTTAGGAACATTGCCGATATTACCTTTTGCAAGTACAACAGTATAGTTATCCTTGGTTCCATAGTTCTGTAAAGTCATACGGTTGGGCGTGCCTGTCATGTTGTACCCAACAGGGAACCATGTTTCGGTAGTGCTAACATTATTAACCCTGAAACCATAATTGCCGCTTGTATCAGTAATCGGGTTATTTGAAACATCGCATAAAGCGATAAAGCTTGCTTTAACTACAGAGCTGTCGGTATTATAACTGAAAGGAATATTTGGAGCGGTTAATGCACCGCCAATATTATTGAATGTAAGCAGGTTTTTACCGGTAGCGTATATACCTGAGGTAAGGGCAAGATTGTTATCTATTGCAAGATTAGAATTTGTACCCATAATTACTTTATTGCCCACACCTGCGCTGATGGTTACATTCCATGCAGGGCTTTGACTTAGTGTACCCACAGTTGGGAAGGCTGGGTAAATTTGCGATCCTGAAGTGGGTGTATTGAAAATATAATTTGCTCCTGAATTATAGGTTTTACTTACAGGAGTTTGAACATGTGCATCAATACCGCCAGGCAGTGTAACTATTAAGCCACCCCTGTAACCAAATGTTAATGTATTGGTTCCTGTTACTGTTGCGTTTGCACTCATGGTAGCAGTTTTAGTTACCAGCGGGTCTATATAAATGATGGTTGTATTTGCGGGTATACCTGTGCCGGTAACCGACATCCCTATCCTGATATTATTGGTGTTTACGTTATATACAATGGAAGACCCTGAAAATGTTTTAGCGCTTAAGGGGCCACCGAATAAACCATTTAAAACAAATGAGCTGCCTGTGCCGCTGATTGTTTTTCCATTCATGTCAACCCAGCCATTAACAGTTGCAGTACCGGTTAACGACATGGCTGTACTCCATTTTACACCAGAAGCAGAATAATTACTGAAAGTAATATTTGTGGGTGGGTTTGAACTGGGTAGTTCTTTGGCATTAATACTTGTTTGCTGCTGCGTGTTGCCTGCATAAACAAGGGTTGCATTAGCGCCATAAACTATTTTAGCATTTGTACCAAGCGTAATATTTGAACTGGTTGTAGCCAGGGTAAAAGTACCATTGATGGTTAATGTAACATTTGCCCCTAAAGTTAAATTGCCGGTTGACAGGGTAACATTATTGAGTGTTTGGTTAACAGAAGCCAGTAAGGTTCCGCCTACAATATCTACATCATTTGTTGAAGGCAGCGTATTTGCGGAAGTATTTTTCAATTCCAAAACACCCCCTTTTACCTGGGTTAAACCTGTATAAGTGTTTGCGCCGGTAAGCGTTAATGTACCTGTGCCGTCTTTTATAATATTTCCGGTTCCCTTAATATACCCGACTGATGTACCGGTTCCGTTTCCAAAAGTTGTTGAAGTATTTTGGTTAATTGTTAATGTAGTTCCGTTTATGGAAACAATTTGTGATTGACCAGAATTATCAGACCATTGGGAAGTTAATGAACCTATGGTTTGGGCTGTATTGTAAAAATTTAGTACTGTATTATTCTTAGTGATCTGATACATGTGTACCGGGCCAGTACCCAGATTAGAACCAGAGTTTACAGATAAAGTGCCTCTTATAATCCTGGTACTGTCGGAGTAAGTGTTATAATAACCTGAACCATTTTGTGCATTTAGAATTAAGATACCGGGGCCTGTTTTTTCCAAACCACCTGTTCCAGTCAAAGTACCATTCAATTGAAACGCCGCCAGTAAACCTGTTGAACTGCTGGTTGAATCATCGCCAATCATAACACCAATTGCAGCAAGTTTTGAATTTGTTACGGGGAACAGAGCTACATTGGTTGGCAAAGTAATTGTATCTGAAGCTCTGGCAAAGTCATAAAAATCCAAAGCTGAACCAAAAGTATAACTGTTGGTTTTACTGTAAGGCCCCAAACCATATACGTTTATTACACGGGGTGAATAAGTAATAGTAGAATTCCCCGGTGTAGATAATTGCAAATTAAGCTTGCTATAATTATTAATCGTTATAGATCCAATTGTAAGGCAAGTTGATGTATTTGTTACTACCCATGCAGCATTGATACCCGCCGCATCACCAATAACCCAATCACCCGTCATAGTACTGGCCGCAGCATTTAGGCTAACAGCTCCTCCATCCGTTGCCACACCACCCCCTCCAAGAAATGTGGTGGTATAACCATTATCGTCAATCCTTCCAGAAGCTGTATTTACACCTGTTATATAATGTCCCCATCCACCCAAATTAATATTAATCATATCACCGGTTCTTTTCTTCAAACTTGCATTTTTAGCATAAGCTTCAAAAGTGGTGTTACCGGTATAAACAACGTCGCCAAAAGCAATAAAATTCTGATTAGTGGCAGTTGCAAAATCACCTGTGGTATTTGCTGATCCACCGTTATCCACCTTTAAGCTCCCACTAATTGTTAAAGGAACTCCGTTAGTTGCACCAAAAGCTAAAGTATTTATTGTTGGTGTCACATTTAAATAGACATTGCTTGTTGCAGATGAACGGTATAATCCAATGGTATCATATCCGGTAGTGGCTAAAGAAGTGAAATTCTGTACTGAACCATTTGCACCAGTAGTTGCTGCAATAGTTAAACGGGCATTATTAAGTTCAACAGGATTGTTGTTTAATATATTGATTGGCTCATATCCGCCAGCTTTTTTCCCAAGAGTTATAGTTCCGCCATAGCCAAAAACCGTTCCACTAAAAGTTGTTGCAAGATCACTTCCAAGTTGTAATTCACCTATCCCTGTTTTTGTAAAACCAGTTACTCCATACAAAACGGGGTTGGTGGATGTATTCCCTACATAAGCAATACCAGTTGGCACATTAATGATTGCCCGGGAGGCAAGTGTAAGACCATTGGAAGAAGTACTTGCATCAAATTTGTAATTAGTAACGATTGGTTTTAGAGTATCGGCAACTACAGATGCAGTTACTGTTATCTGTCCCGCAGTCCCTTCGAATTGCCCGTCACCGTTGGCTATCCAAACACTGTTAGCATAACCTCCTCCTGCTCCATTTGTATTTTGTCCCCAGTTTGGAGTAGTGTTATCCCAGTTTTTTGTACCGCTTGAATAAACATCCAGCTTTGGCACTATGGTTTGGCTATTTGATGCCGAAAGGGGTGATGTACCTGTTACAACTACAGGACCGGTACTTGTAAAAGAAAAATTGGAAAAGGGTGTGGCAAGAATACTTACTGTTTTGGAAGATGTTGCGCTGCCTGTTAAATCAGCACAAAGCAACAGGTAACCAGTTGTTCCAGAAGGTATTGCTGTAAGTCCAGTTGTATAAATTAATGTTTGTGAAGCAGATGCAGTTGCTGCTATTGAAGCCACTAAAGTTGCCCCTGTCAAGCTATTCGCATCATTTTGGTATAATTTAAAATTAAAGACATCTGTTGAACCTGAATATGTACCCGAACTTGTGATAAATTTTATAGATGTTGGCAGGATATCAGCATTACTAACAATAACTTTAACAGCTGTAAGAAGATTGTCTGTACTACCTACCAACATATTCCCTGCAGTTGGATTAGCCACGGATATGGCGGCAATTGGTCCCACAATGGTTTGGGTATTGCTTGCCGGTGCAGGATTGGTTCCCAACTTAGCTACCTTACTTCCCCATGAACTCAGGACGCTGAAGTTTGTAAAATCTGTACTCGTAATCCAAAGTGTTTTAGTTAAAGTTGCTACAGAATATACATTGGCTGTGAGCATCAGATAGCTATAGCCAGCATTAGCAATTGAAGTGAAGCCCGAATTAAAACTTATCGTTTGACCAGATGCAAATGCAGAAGCCGCAACCGTTCCAACGAGCGTTGCACCTGTAAGTGTATTTGCACTATTTTGCCATAAAGAAAAACTTGTAATATCACCTGCTATATATGTACCAGCCGTTTTAAGATTTACACTTTGAATATTCACAAAACCAGTACTCAAATTGGTAACATTTAACTGATAAGTTGCTATCTGGTTATTTGTTGTTCCCTGAGTTATATTACCTGCTGCAGGATGTACCTGTTGAATGTTAACCCTTGGACCATTAATGGTTTTAACAGGACCGGTTGTTGCCGGATCAACTCCTGATTTCACCACAGATTCACCATACTGCCCGATAAAACTAAAATTTGCAAGGGGAGTTGAAGTAATACTAACTGTATTCAAATCGGTACCAGAAAGGGGAACATCGACCGTTAATAGCAGGTATTGCGTATTACCAGGCAGAATCGGATCACCTGTTCCTGTGAAGGTGAG
>JANXWM010000100.1 GCA_025351145.1 Chitinophagaceae bacterium | reverse complement strand
CGGCCACCTTCTGTTTCCTGTGCAAGCATTTTGGCGCTGCCAATATCTTTTGGCAAACCGTGCATTTTTATATTGTGTTTTATACCCTGCCCGTAAGTTTCTGTAAGGCGTTTTATAATAAGCCTTATTGCCAAATGGCTTATATCTGCACCCAGCCACTGGCGGTTTAATTTTTGTGCCACTGCAATGGTAGTACCGCAGCCACAAAAGAAATCTGCCACCACATCGCCTTCGTTGCTGCTGGTTAATATTATTCTTTCTAAAAGTGTTTCCGGTTTCTGTGTAGGATAACCAAGCTTTTCTTTTTGGCCTGCTTGTAAAGGTCTTATATCAGTCCAGATATTTTGAATGGCTATTCCTTTTGATTCATCTAAATACCTTTTTAATCTAGGAACAGTTCCGGGTTTTGTTTGAATGATCAATCCTCTTTCATAAAGTTTTTTCATATTTTCTTGCGAGTATCGCCAAAATTTTTTCACTCCAAGAAACTCATAATAAGGATTGCCTTTTTCTTCTCCGCCAGGAGCACCTAAATCTCCCAAAGAATATTTTCTTCCATCTTTATCTTGAAACTTATAGAATGAAGTCACATATTCTTCATTGTGTACTAAGTATTGTTGATTAAAAATATTTTTGTCTGATTTAGTATAAAAAAGAATTATGTCTACAACGTTTCCAAAAGCTTTTCTTCCCTGCTTGGCATCGTTGTGAGTATTTGTTCTTTGCCATGTAATTTCATTTCTGAAATTTCTTTCATTAAAAATCATATCGCATAAGAACTTTAAATAGTGACTCATGGTAGGGTCGCAGTGCAGGTAAAAACTGCCGGTATCTTTTAGCAGTTTGTGCATATACCAAATGCGTATACTCATGGTGGTTAAGTAGGCAACGGCACTATCGCTTATGCTTTTTAAATTATGAAAAGTGTTGAGTACGGTGTACAGGTCGCGGTCAATTTGCATTAACTCGTTTAGGGTATCTACATATTCGTAGTTGCTCCATGTATCTGCAAATGCCTGCTTCTGGCTGTTGGCATCTTTTATATCAATGCTCTCAAAAAGCACATTGTAATTGCGCTTGCTGTTAAACGGAGGATCAATATAAATAAGGTCAATAAAGGGTTGCGGGTTTTCGTCCTTTAACTGTTTCAAAACATCTAAGCAGTCGCCAAAGTAAAGATGATTCATAAATATGCGGGTAATGAACACTAAAATAAGCATGATTATTTAGAGTATGGAAAAAATAGAATTTTCTGCAGCCGTTAGTGTAGTTATCACCGTCAACCTTCGCTGCGGTAAAAGCCCAATTCATAGTCCAATCGTACAAGAGTGCGACGCAAGAAAAGCTTAATAGCTGTTCTGCTGTTTGGTACAAAAAATTAATTAACGGGATTTATTTAAAGTGTTCTTTACTGCTTTAAGTAAAAGGATACCTGGGTTTCAATATTCGTCATATCAACAAGCAAAGGAGACTGGCTGCCATCAAAAACAAAAAGGCCGTAAAAATCGTTGTGGTTATTTAGATCAATACATTCTCTGGCCCCATCTTTTTTAACAAACAAAAGATACCTGATTTTTTTTGCTTCAATAATATGCAGCATGGGCCATGTTTTCTTAATTACGATATGGGCGTTTCTTACGGCGTAAAAAAATTCATGCATGTTACCAACATACATTACACTATCGGTTAGCTGCTTTATTTTTTCCATCTGCAGTGAATCGGGGTAATAAAATACTGCAGCAGATGTACTGATTTTTAAAGTGTCCTGGTATGAACTGGGTGGTTTAGTATAATGAGAAACATTTTTTGTTTTTGCAGAATCTGCTTTGGTTATTTCTGACAGGGTTGAATTTTTATTGTTATTGCAGGAAAGAATAATAAATAAGAAGGAAATATTGAGAATACCTGGAATGATACAGGGGGATATTCTTTTCATTTTATACAAATTCGTTGATTGAGATGGTAATTTATTTATTGAAATTCTCTTTCCTGATTAATTCATTAAAGAAAAACCTGAATTGAATTCAACTCAGGTTTTTGGGATCAAATTATTTTACTTAAAAACTCATTGCTGTTTTAATAATTCCATAACCTGGTAATATTAAATCCGATCATGAATTCGTCAAACGTCTGCCAGCCAAAACGTTTACCGTTAAAAGGATTATTGCTATTATAGAGATTGTTTTGTTGCGGGTTAAGCTTATTAAAGTTACCAAGAAACACCTGGAATGTATGACTGCTGGTATTAACCTCAAGACCTAATGACATATTTGGATTGGGATTGTGTTGTGAATGTATGGTTATGGGCTGATCGTAGTTAAACACGACTGAACATACATTTGAAAATTTATACCTGCCGGCTACTTCAAATGCAAAGTGTTCATTTTCCATGGACTTGTATTTATCGCTGTATGTTTTTGAACTGGTATCGTATGAAGTGTAATAACCGGAAACTGCATTTTGGTGCGACCAGCTTGCTGAAACCTGCAAAGAAAGCCTGTCGGAAATTTTTCTTGCAATGATTAACTGGTTAAAAAATGAATACCGGTCTGAATTGTGCTTAATAGGTGCGCCATCATATAAAACAGGATCTTTCTGCGTATCATCAGCAGCATCTCCAAACCAGGTTACACTTACAGGATACCTGCCTTTGGTTTGCGTTATAATAGAATATTTGGCATTAAGATCGAGCAACATTTTGGTTTTAGTGATGCCAATTCCCACATTCAATTTTTTTACCGGTGAATAAGTTACGCCGAGCCGGATATTTGCAGATGACCCATATAGCCCCCACAAATCTTTTGAACCATTATTTACTTTTCCCATTCTGTGTTGAAAATCCAGTTCCATTGTGCCTTTTACAGGCACCATTACCGTTTGGTCGTCAATAATCCAGACACTCTCAAACGTATTTTTTACCGGTTTAACTTTAGCCGGAGCAGCAGGTGATTCAGCTCTCGTGCTATCCTGTGCATTAAGATTTAACTGAAATAAGAACAGGCAGTTAACCAGGCATAGGAGTAAAGCGAACCGGTGTTTTGCTATTTTTATTTTAATTTTCATTTTCTTGTTTTTTTAAGATCACTTAATTATTTGGTGCGCCATTTCTTATCCAGTCGTAAACTTTTTGCTGGTCTTTTGCAGAGGGCATATACTGACCCATTTCGCCTTTGAGCATTATCATTAATTCGCTTTGATTTGGAATACTTTTGTTTACAAAACCTCCATTTACAATCTGATTGTAGGATACATCAGCTGTCATGTAAGGCTTATGTGCTCCCGAAACATGGCAGTCTGACAATGCACATTTTGTATTGAACATTGGAGCAAGATCAAGATTGTAACTCACAGGCTGTGGAGGGCCATTGGGATCAACCGGAGTGTCTGGCAGGATAACATCTCTATAGCAACCGATTAAACCAAGAACGGTCATAAAAATGAAGCCTGCATATATAATTATTTTTTTCATCGTAATTATTTTTTTGATTACAGGTTATTGAAGTTCATATTACATTCAATATCGATTACATCTCCTACGCTGGTGCTTGGGATACCAAAATCCCTGCAGTTAAACTGGAACGTGAGTTGAAGGCCAAAAACACTGTACAGAGAGCCGGTACGTGAAACCAGTCCACTAGACTCTGGAATGTATTTCAGCCTGCCTACAATTGATTTTGTCATTGGATTTGCTAAAGCAGTTGCGGAGGTATCGTAACCATGCCATGTGAGGCTAAGTGTTACTATATAATCATTGGTTAGTTGATCAAATTCCACTTTTGTGGATTTGATTTTAGCAAGATTTCTTACAGTAAGATTTTGCACGCCGGTTACAATGGCTGTTGTGCCCATTCCACTTACATTACAACCAGCATCACGACCAGGCTCGCCTGTATTGGAGGTGTTGATTTGAACATATCCATTAAAATAAGTTTTTGACGGATCACTTTCATTAAATGCCCATGAAGTATCTTTTAATGGCTGGCCGGTTGTAGTGTAGTTTAACATTTTGTCATTAGTAACTTCATGCATGCCAAACTGGTTGAAACGGCCTGTAAGCAGACCGGCTGCACCAACATAAGCACCAGACCATAAAACGCTTGAGTGAACTTTATCCAATTTCCATTGGGTTGTATCTCCAGCCGTCATACTACCAGGGAGATGTGCGTGGCTGCCCCGGGTAATTATTGGTACTGGAGTTGCCGCGATTGGAGGAATGATATCATCGTGGGTACAACTTGCAATATATCCATAGCCACTTATAAGGATCAGGAGTAAAAGCAGTGTTTTGTTGCTAAACAGTTTCATAAATAAAAATTTAATTTTAGAATTGTTAAATTGACTATACAAAGCTATTTCTTCAATGCCTGAATGAAAATGACTGCCATCAATTTATAACATGATCCACATCATTATCAAGATGATTATTGTCATTGAACCGGGATTTTGCAGTTGGGTGTATTGGCTGTTGAAAGTCGCCAAATGTTATAATGTATAAGTGTGCGACGCAAGGAACGATGCCTAAAGAACCGTTGTTTGGTTAAAAAAAATCTACTGCAAAATTTGGGTTGAATTAAGTTGATGCAGTTAGTATATTAATTTTCTTTTAAAACTACCTGGATATTGACTGAAGTTTTATCTTATGCGGGGGCGGGGAACATGAATTTAAAGATCAGAGGCTGATTTTTTTTTGAACTTATGATACAAAAAAGACAGGCATACAATTAGAAAAAGCACTGCTGTATTTAACAAAAGACTGCTGGTGTAAACATTCATATCATTATTCACTATATGCTGATCCGGGGAGGATGCAGAAAACTGCAGATATAAATCTTTTACAAAAAAGAAGAAAAAGAGGAGGCTGTGAACCAGGCTTAGCATAGGTTTTTTGACAAGGATTGGAATCCAGAAAAGAATAGAAAGAACCCCCCACACTGTTATAAAGGGCTCCTGCACTATTTGATTAATGTGCCCAATAGTATAATCTGGATATAATTTTTTTAATTGAAACCCTATATATAAACTACCAACCACCGCATATGCATAAGGTAAAAAAGAAACAAGCCTCTGTTTAAAATTATTCTTTGCAGGCTTATTTCCTCTCACAAAATATGCAAGCGCATAAACCAATGGATAACCTGAAAAAAAAGCCATCAACTCAAGTCGCTCCAGGTAAACTAAAAAACTGTTATCCATATAATTCAAATGATCAGCAAAGATGCTAAATGCTGATTATCTAAAGCCTGGAATATTTTTTAATGCAATGTTTTATTTACACGCTTAATCATTACATCCGAAAAAATGGCTCTTCCATTTTTAGAAAATAATTCAACCCCGCCATTATTTTGTTTAGGAAAAACAAGATCGGTTATTGCATACAAACCATCATTTACAAAAACTTCCACAACACTTTTATCAATCAAAATTCTCAGTTTTATTTTTTCGTCAGCAGTATTTAACTGCACTGTTTCAACACTTGCAAAAGCTTTATTAAAACTGGTATCTCCAGATTTTGTTCTGTCAACACTTATTGTTTTCGTTTTTTTATTGTACACAATCGCCGTTTCTTCTGTGCCGCTTTTAAAAACATTAATACCGGCTTCCTCATCTGCATCGAGCGTAAAAGAAATATCCAGCGCAGTTCCTTTTGCAGAGTCTATTAGCTGCGATGAATTATTCAGTTCAATAGCAGCATTGTTATAAACACTTTGCTCATGTTTATCAAGCTCTGCAACAGGCTGCTGAAATAACCTTAAACCTTCTGCGGTATTTTTTAAACTCAGTGCTCTTGGTACGCTGTACATACCACGAAAACCTTTTGTGGGTATATCGTTTGCATAGTTCCAGCAATTGGCCCAGCCAATCATAATCCTTCTTCCGTCTGATGCGGGGACATTATTATAAGTAACACCCGCATAAAAATCTTTACCATGATCGATGTATAAAGGATAACTAAGTTTATCTGCCGTAAATGTTTTGCCATTAAAATTGCCGATGAAATATTGTACGGCAATAAAACCTTTTTGCGGATGGCCTGCAGATAAAGAAAGTACCCACTTCGTTTCATCGGTTCCTTCAACTTTTATTGGAAACAGGTCAGGACATTCCCAAATTTTATCTATGTTACCCATGCCTCCAAACTCACTTAACAGGTTCCATTTTTTTAGATCAGCAGATGCATAAAACTGCACTTTGTATTCAAGTGATTTTACTACAGCCATTACCCAT